>DAIQQD010000012.1:12172-19863 GCA_036787015.1 Chloroflexota bacterium | reverse complement strand
GAATACATATTCCACCCCCGCTCCATCGCCATAGTGGGCATATCCGCCGACCTGCCCAAGCTGTGGATAAAGAGGCTCTATCTCGAATCGCTCGTCACGAACAAGTACCCCGGCCGGATATACCTGGTCAACCCCAGGGGCGGCGAGATGGACGGCCTGCCGATCTATCGCAGCGTGAAGGACATCCCCGGCCCGGTAGACCACGTTGTCGTCTCCGTTCCGGCGGCTCACACCCCCAAGATCCTGGAGGAGTGCGGGGACATCGGCGTCAAGGTAGTGCATGTCTTCTCATCCGGCTACGCCGAGACGGGCGAACCGGACCGGATTGAGCTTCAGAACCGGCTGGTGGCCATAGCGCGGCAGGGAAACATGCGCATTATCGGCCCCAACTGCCTCGGCCTGTTCTATCCCCGGGGCAAGATAGGACTCAGCGCCGATCTGTGCATGGAGCCAGGATCTGTGGGCTTCCTGTGCCAGAGCGGCGGCAACGTCACCTTCATGGCCAGGCACGCCGCGTCGCGCGGACTGCGCTTCAGCAAGATAGTCAGCTACGGCAACGCCTGCGACATCGATGAGTGTGACCTCCTGGACTACTTTGCTTCAGACCCGGAGACGAAGGTGATCGCCGCCTACATAGAAGGCGCTCATGATGGCCCGCGGTTGCCCAAGGTCCTCAAGAGCGCTGCCGCGGCGAAGCCGGTCGTCGTCTTCAAAGGCGGCTTCTCTCCAGACGGACAGAGGGCAGCGGCCTCGCACACCGGATCACTGGCCGGAGCCGATGCTGTCTGGGACGGCCTCCTCAAGCAGGTCGGCGCTATACGCGTCTACAGCATCGAGGAGATGGTGGACATGCTCGTGGCACTCCTGCGCGTGAAGCCTTTCCAGGGTCTGAACGTGTGCGCCATCGGACATGGCGGCGGCGCCAGCGTCATGGCCACGGATGAATTGAGCCGGACAGGCTTTCGATTTATTCCTATTCCGGACGGCATAAGGGACGGGCTGAAGGAGTTTGTCGACTTGGCGAATAGCATGCTGCGCAACCCCCTCGATCTCGGCACGGGCTTCGTTCCGGACGCGATGGAAATCGTCATGAAGATGGGGAGCCGGCCACCCGCCGAGTACCTGCATGAGATAGCGCTGTCCGGAGGCATGCCGCGGGCGAAGAAGCTGAACGCGCTGCTCAGGCAATGGCCAGGCCTCGACCTCGTGGTCTACCACCATGGCTTCGACATCAGCCCGGTGCCGTTGGAGCGGGCAAGGGCGGCTGGGGGCCCCGGCTCCATAGTCCTGGCAGCCTATGCTTGCGAACTGCCCAAAGCGGTGGTTCTCCACTCCACGGGGGACAACCGCTCATTTGAGGCTTCCATCGATGTGCGCCAGTTGGCGGCGGACATGGGCCTGCCGTTGTTCTTGTCCATGCGGGGGGCAGCCGTGGCCCTCAGGAAACTGGCTGGCTACAGCATGGCCTATCCCGAGAGGCTGGCCGGCCTGGCTGTGCCACCCGCCACCATCGAGACAGGCGTTGAGCATTCCCAACAGGGTCAGTGACGCGCCTCCCCCCTTCATCGAGCTGTTCCACCCTCTCCACCCCACAACCTGGTTCCCATCCCCGGCGGACCGTGAGTCTGGAGCCCTGCGTCCGCAACTCCCTGGAATCCCTCTTTGACAAAGAGGGACTTGGGGAGTTCGGGGCTAGAGGGTTGACGAATCCCCCGTGCCCTAACGGTGCAGCGAAACGCTGCCGGGGTCTGGGGTGTCCCCAGATTCCTCTTTCTTGCCATCCCCAAAGAGTGGGGGACAGGGGGTTGAAGCAAGGCCACCAGACAGCCAGTAGTATCCTACCTGGATTCCCGCCTCCGCGGGAATGACGTGACACGGGGCGTGCAGAGGAACGCAGCCCCTCTGCACTTTCCCCTTTACCCAAGATTGGGGGATCAAGGGAGCTGAACGCGGATCCAATACCAACGGGTCGGGACGGGAGGGTGGTAGAATGACCGGGGCCGGGACATGTCATCCGGTCCCTGTGATCTTGCTATGATCAGCAAGGGGCAATTGTTGATAGAAAACCCTCACCGGAACCACCGGTTCTGGCACAAGGTGCAGGTCCACTGCCACACCCAGGAGAGCGATGCCCGGCGCGGCCAGACACCCAGACTGGTCGAGGAAGCTTACCGGGACGCCGGCTACAGTTGCGTCTTCCTGACCGACCACAACCGGGTCACGCCGGGTCCCGGGGTTCCCGGTATCCTCCACATTGACAGCGCGGAGTATGGCCTTGGCCGCCATCATACCCTGGCCCTCGCGATTGACCGGAACGGCGACGAGAATGGCATCGCGTCGATCACCGGCTGCGCCTGCCGCAACATCCCGAAGAGGCTGGCACACATCGCGGGGGTGGACAAGGCGATTCCGGTGGCGGCGCACCCCAACGCCCGCCATTTCTGCTCCGGGCCGCTTCACCCGCTCTGGTGCGGTGGCGGATGGTCTCCGGAGGAGTTGGCCACCCATGCTCAGCACTACGCCGGCCTGGAGATATTCAATGCCAACAATGCCGCCCGCAGAATGTGGGGCCTCAACCGCTGGGACGAGGTGCTGGCGGGGGGAGCACGGAAGATATGGGGATTCGCCAGCGACGATTGCCATGACGTCCGCAACGACAGGACGTTCGACCGGGGCTGGATCCTGGTGAACTCGGCAATCGACCCGAAGGACTGCCGGCAAGGGCTGGTCGATCGGGACGCTCTGCGCCGGGACATCCTGGAGAACATCCGGGGCGGCAACTTCTGGGCTGTGGTCCGCCAGGGGCGGGGGGGCCGGGGCGGTTCAGCACCGGGGGACATCGGGCCATGGTTGGCAGTCTCCCACAGCCAGGGACGGATTCACGTTGCCGCCGACCGTCCCTGTGAAATCATCGAGTTCTGTGCCGGGTCGTCATCGCGCCGGGAGTCAGCTTCGGCGTCGGGATCAGCCGGCTTCGCCTATCAGGTCGGTGACTGGGAAGACTACGTGAGAGTACGTGTGGTGCAGAAGAGGAACGACGGGCAGCGCCTAATAGCCTTCTCTCAGCCCCTGTCCGTCCGGCGCGCATAATCGGTATTGATCATGGATGAGGTGATGATCGGAGAGCGTCGGGGTGCCCGCTACCAGGTGACGGCTATTCGTCCGGCGACGTGACGTCCAGCTTGATGGTGGGCTTGAAGATCCACTTGCCGCCAGCGAAGACCACCGACTTGTCCGCGCTGATGTCGAAGTCAATGACGATCACGGTCGTCTCGTCGGCCTCAATCTCAAAGGGTCTATTGAATTTCAGTTCTCCGGAGGGCAATACCGCGTCCTCCGCCATCTCCAGAGTGACCGCTTCCGAGACGCCGTCGATAACGAACTCCACCTTCACCACGCCAATGCGGATCTGAGTGTACTTTCCGGCTTCGATCTCATCCTCACCCAACAGGTCCCCGATGCCGCTGAGTTGAAGCAGGTCGACTGTCTTCTTCAGGTCCTCGGCCACCACTATCCACTCCCCATCCACATCCCCCGCACGGTGAACGGTTATGTTGTCGAAGGTTATGTTGATGGCCGTGACTACCGGTTCGTTCTTGGCATCGGTCACCCTGACCTCCAACGTGCCAACGGAACCGGGGGGAACGACGGCCTTGTCGCGGGTGAACGCCGGGACGATCACAAGGGCTATGACCAGAACCAGGGCCACGGCCGCCCCGCCCACAGCCGGTATCCACACAATCTGCCGCTGCCAGAAGGGTCTCGGAGAGGTGCTGGTAGCGCTGCCTGCCTCCGCATCAAGGCGTTGGCGCAGCTTCACCTTGAAGTCAGGGGAAGCCTCTTCGCGTCCGTAGACGTTCTTGAGGATCTTCATGAGCTCCTCATCACTATTGCCGTGGCTTGCCATGCATCCCCCCAGGGTAACGTCCCATCTGACTAGTTAGTCGCGTCCAGGTCGACCATCCTTTGAGGGCAGGTCACAATCTGCTATCATTTGACTAGTCTGACTATCACTTCGACGTCTCATGTCGCTAAAAGAAGGATGGCTAGGCCCAACGGACAAGATATACAGCGACAGCCTGACAGTTTTCGACCCGGAACCAGGGCGGCTGCACCTGACGAAGGCCAGCACAAGGGGGGAACATGGACAAGCTCATCTACATTCTCTGGGGATCGCAGGAGCAGGACAAGAAACAGAGGCAACAGGTCTTGCTCCAGCAAGTCGCGCCCAGGCTGCTCGCCTCAGGTGCCATAAAGCTGACCTTGTACATTGTCGACCAGGATTCCAACGTCAAATCGCCGGCCCCTTTTCATCCCGGCGAGCGTATGTGCGCCGAAGTGGCGCTCTGGCTGGATAGTGCAGAGCAGCGCGCCCCGCACGAGGAGGCGCTTCGGTCTGCGGGCTTCCGGTTCGCCGGGTACCTGGTTGACGAGACTGTTTACACCGAATACGGGGGTAACCGGCACTCCGGTCCCAGGAACTGGCCCGACGGCACGCGTTCCCCTGGAATAATCGCCATCACCTTGATGGAAAGGCCGAAACGGCTTTCGCACGAAGAGTGGATCCGGCGCTGGCATGGAAGGCAATCACCGGTCTCAGAGGCCATGCAGCCCCGCGCGCGCTACATACGAAACGTGGTGACTAGCGCCGTCACGCCGGATGCCCCGCCGTACGAGGGTATCGTGGAGGAGGCCTGGCCCTCAGCCCGGCACATCACCAACCCCTTCCTGTTCTACGGCGCTGGCAAGAACCCCCTCGAACTGGTGTGGAACATGATCGTGATGCTGAGGAGCGTGACCAACTTCCTAGACCTGAACCGCGTTCGCACCACCATGACCAGTGAATACATCCTCAAGAGTTGAGCCGCCGCAGCATCTGCCCGCGGTGTCTACTGATCGGAGACCATTTTGTGATGCCGGTGGCCTCAATTTGCCTTGACAGCACCGATCAAATGGCCTATTATGCAATGCATTCTCGGGTGGTCGAACCAGTCGAAGTGGCTATGTCCGCCAGAGCAAAACGGGTAGGGTTGTCACCTACACAAGCTCACTCGGGTAGCGAGTAGAAGCCAAGAGAGCTCGAAGGCGGAAGAAGACCAGGGAAGCTGGAAAGGTCACCCGAGATCTTTTTGTCCTCTCCATAGGATCTCCAAGTCTCTTCAGCGACCTCGCATGGACCTGACCAGCCTCGATACATCGTTTCGCACTTTGGCCAGGTCTTCCTCATTGGGGCGGCCTCTGATATCACCCAGCCTTCCCATGGTGTTGAATTCCTTGCCGTTGTGAAATTCACCCACCACGTACCATTCCTCAGCAACATCAAAGCCGATATGTTCCAGGAGCTGGGCCATGTATTTCCCCGCGGTGGTAGCCTCATTCAGGCCGGTATGAGGGCCAGAGTAGGTGCAGAAGACCACCGCCGTCTTGCCGGGTACTCTGGGAGCGCACAGCTTGATGTCTCCTCTAGCCCTGTGCAGGTTCAGCTTGTCTTTGATGAAGCGCATCATGGGCGCTGCCGGCAGAAACTCTATTGACGGCGAACCGAGGAAGACCAAGTCGAATTCGTAGAATTCCTTTCCTGCGGCATCCTGCACCGTACACAGAGTTGACTCCACCTTCTCACTGAGGAGACCCTCATGTATGGCGTCAGCTACCTTCCTGGTGTTCCCGGTGGCCGAACAGTAGACAATCAAAGCTTTCAGCCTCTGCTCGTCCCTCGATTCCATTTGTCCTCTCCCTTGTGGGCCAAGTTCCGCTGCGCATTCTGCCACCCCAACCTCAGGCTGCACGCACTGAGCGACAGGCTGAAGCCCTAGAGCGTGCCGTGGCAGAGGACAGGCTTCGGCGGGTTAGCCGCATACCGGGCCGGGAAGGTGCCCGCCAGGTCGATCTTGTTGGCCCTGATAGTCTCTATTCTCCGGGTCATTCCCCGCAGCTTCCGGTTCAGGAACTTGACTGCCTCTTGCTCTGAACACCTGGGCAGAGTTTTCAGTGTCAGCTCGACCGCCCCGAAGTTGCGGGCTTCAATTTCCAGCTTGTCGAACTGCGGTGAGCCTCCAACGAAATCACACACGGAGTCGATGAAACTGTTGTGGTAGGCCGCCGCAGAGTGATACTTGACCAGTATGGCAATGTCGTCTCTGGCGCCCTTCAGTCTGGCTTCATGTTCTATGGCCTTCTTGTGTTTGAGGAGGTAGTAGTCCGTTTGGAGTTCCAGCGGCAGATACTTGGCGCGGGCCTTCGACGGACCTCTCAGGTATTCCCTTCGCCAGCTTATGGCGAGGCCGAGACCGTAGATGCCGCCCAGGTAGTCGACAAAGGGCAACCCATCGCTCCCAGTGACGCAGAGGTTCTGCTCTATGTATCTCCTCCTTGAGCGTCCGATCGGTCCCTGCAGAACATCCGGGTGAACGAGTACCCGGGGCCACCCAGCCAGGTTCTCCGCAACGTCATACGCTTCCGTGTAGGCCGGCCCGAACATGACGTTCAGCCTGCGCTCCTGTTCGTGATAGTGCTTGCCCACGGTGACTGCTCCTCTCAAGAAGGTCCTTCGAGTCGTCAGCCTGGCCTGTATGAGCCCGATGGCATAGAGCAGATACAGCAGGGAGGTCCCATCGACTTTGTCGGCACAGAGCACAACGGTATCTGAGAACATCTGGTAGGTGACCTCGGGGGCCTTCTCTTGGGAACTCGCGGGCCGAAGCTCCTTCAGCAGTCTCTGTGCCTCTTCGACAGACTGGCTCAGCATTTCCAGCGTAGCCTTGACGCGCACGGCCTGTCTTTCATCCGTTTCGGATGCCTTGATCCTGTTCTTGAGTCCCAGGATGTCCAGATAACATATCAGGCGATCGCTGTACACTTGGCCGCTCATAGCACCCTGCGATTCCTCTTCAAGAAGCGGTACTTGCTGCTCTCTGTCCCATACCGGCCCAATCGCATGATCAGAGCGTCATGGACAGGAAGAATGAACCCGTTGGCCGGATTATACCAGCCCCGAGCTCAGCTTGGATACAGAGGGCAGCCGGTCCTCAGTCCAACAGAGGCCGCCGGAAGGTGACACGTTCGTCCGGTTCACCAGGCACCTCTGACCTTGTCCAGCCAAGCATTCATCCGGCTGAAGAACTCCAGGGATGCATCGTCGTAACTGGCCACGTAGTCACCGACCTCAGCCGGATGGAACAGCTGTTCTTCGTCGACAGGGGTGACCGGCAGAAGCATGCCGCTGAATCCGTTCCAATTCTCGTTGACCGGCAAGCCCAGCCGCTTCAACGGGCTGTCCACTGTCGCGTCGACGAGGACCAGCCTCCCGCCTATTTCCACCCTGCAGGCCAGGTGGTGGCTGACCGGCATAGCCTCAGCCAGCTTTCGCAGATGTGCCGGGTAGTCTACCTCGAGGTCGCTCCACCGGAAGGGATAGACAACGTACAGCACCGGCAACCCCAGCTTCTCATACATGTCTCGCAGCAGGAAATGCTTCGGCGTGCATGATCCTTTGCCCACCGTGAGTATCCGGGCGTAATGCAGCGCGCTGTTGATCCCCGGGGCCACCGCGTACGGAATGTCCCGAATCTTCTCGAAGACGGCTACTCTGGCTTCAACGGCGCGTCTGCCGCAGGTCCATTCCTCGAACTTCTCATCGATGGAGCTCGTCATGCAATCCTCGGTTGTGGCGCTTCCGGACTATGGTCAAA
>DAIQQD010000012.1:9991-12072 GCA_036787015.1 Chloroflexota bacterium | reverse complement strand
ACTATGGTCAAAGCGCCAGCATCGACTAGGCAGCAGCATCGTGCCCGTCGGGTCCCTGACCCGACGCAGGGGTTTGTCTCACAAAGGTCAGGTCGGAGACCTGACACCCACGAAAGGGCGTGCAGAGGGGCCTCGCCCCTCTGCGCTTCTTCTATCCCCCAAGATTGGCGGCCAGAGGGTTGAAAGAGGTTCACTCGTACTCTTTGGGAACGGCGCAAATAATGACCAGGGGACTGCTGGTCGATTTGTTACGGTACTGGTGTTTCTCGTTGGGGAGTATCAGGATGAAATCCCCCTTCTTGATGTCGCGCTCTTCGCCGCTTCCGGCCACTGCAGCGCCACTGCCCTCAATGACGTAGTTGATGTGCTCGAATGGATGCGTGTGGAAAGGAGTGTGGCCTCCCGGTTCGAAGGTGAACACGCGGAAACTGAACAGCGGAGAGCCGTCATCCTTTGATATGGGTACCTGCTTGCAGATGCCCGATGCGCCCTCCATCTTCGGTATCTCTTTCCTGGTTTCATCGAGCCTCGTTATCTTCATACAAATCGCCTCCTCTTGATCCTGTCTCACATCATACCACCGTGTTCGAACCGATGAATCCCACCAACCGGATTCGGGCGATCACCCGGATCGCCCCTACGTCACCGCGCGGCAACGTTGCGGAACGCTGCCGGGAGTCTGAGGGTGTCCCTCAGATACTCTCTTCTTCTTGTCCCCCATGATTGGGGGACTCCGGGGGGTTGAAGAGAGCCACGAGGTAGCCCTACACGTCGAAAATACCGAGTCAGGTCTCCGACCTGACACCCACACGACGCTGTCGAGGTCTGTGCATTTCACCCTCACCCCCGGATCGAGTCCGGGGCAGGCTTCATCCTCTCTCATCAAGAGAGAGGAGATCTCTGCGTGTGTGCGGGCGTGCAGAGGGGCGCAGCCCCTCTGCGTTTCTTTCTCTCCCCCAAGAATGGGGGAACAAGGGGGTTGAAGAGAGCCAGACGCGCTCCCACACTAGGTGGCCAGTGTCGACTGTTCTGATCTGAAGTCCGAGCCACGGGGCCTGATCTGGACTCCACGTCCGGTTATGTGGCGCAATCGTGATCCGGGATAAGGGCTCATTCCCTTCGCTCCGTCGCACTTCGTGTCAAGAACTTGGCAGGGGGTATTGACACACGCTCAAGTATGTGATAGCGTCAGCACAAATATTATTATAGAGAGGAGGATCTGGACTATGGCACAAGCATACTGCGTGAAGTGTAAGAAGAAGGTTGAGATCCAGAATCCAAGGCAAGTCACCCTGAAGAACAAGCGTCCTGCGATCCAAGGTGTCTGCCCGAAGTGCAGAACCAAGGTATTCCGCATCGGCAAGGGCTAAACCTGCGACCACGGGGGCCACTGCAGGGTGGCCCCCATCCTCTTGTTGACCACCCCCTCACCACTGATATCCTGCCAGACGACTAGTACCGTCACCGTGACACGGAGCTCCTCAGAGTGTTCAATGACGCGGCGTTCGCCTTGCCCCACGGTCATGAGGTCGAGGCGGTCGAGTCCAAGATGGTCGGCCACTTGCGGTACAACAGTGGAAGCTAGCTGGTCACTTCCTGAGTGTTCGCAGTTGACCAGGGTCACGGTCTTCGATAGGGCCTTGACTCCTGTCCAGAACAGCGGGCCAATCGCCCTGCGGTCGCCAATGCACTTCGGCGAATCAGGCAGAAGGTTCTGTTCTTGGTTCAGCGCTGTCTACTCCAACAAAGACACCTAGTCCGGGGTCGTAGAGGTTCTCCCCGGTCACTTCGGTGCGCCTGGCCGAGAGACGCAGAAATCCAATGAATCTCCCGTGGTCTTCTTCCAGCGCCTCCGCATCGGATGGAAACAGGTTCTTCCCGTTTGCCTCGAGAGCGCGTTCGAAGTCTAGCCAGTGACGCCATCCGTCCGGCTGCGCCTCGACGACCGCTTGCGTCACCCTCGGACAGCCTTGCCACACTTCTTGCCAGAACTCGGCGGTCTTGAAGCACCGGCAGTCGCTCTCCCAGAATACCTTGCCGTTGGCCTGCGGCCGTCCCAGGTGCTCGGGTGGCGCGCTGCC
>DAIQQD010000012.1:5953-9891 GCA_036787015.1 Chloroflexota bacterium | reverse complement strand
AGAGGACATCATCAACATGGTCCACCTTCATGGAGTTCTAAAGGAATCCGGCTGGGTCTAGGGGCCAAACATGAAGGTTCCGGAGAAGGTGGTCCGGTAGCCGGGACTGGACAGGACGTCCTGTTGGCTGAGCCGAGCGGAGCCTGAATCCGTCGTCAGCTCGGGGGGAGAACCCAAGCATGGAGACAGCGAAGGCCAGTCTGGTTTCTCTTTGCACGCCCTGCAACACCAACGTAGGCGCTACAACTGAATGACCTTTGATGTGGCCCCGAGAGCTGGTCCGGGCAGAACGCACTTTGTCGCCATGAGGCTGCGCTCGCGCTATCTGACCGGCTGACCGGCGGCAGCATTCTTGGCCGCAGCCTTCTTAGCCTGTTTATCCTGGTACATGCGGTTGTCGGCCTCTCTCATGATTTCGGCTAGGTGGCAGCCCTCACCACCCGTCGCTACGCCAACGGAGAGGCTCAGAGAAGGTCCCCGGTATTTGCTGTTGTGAACAAACAGGTTATCCCTGACACGTGCCAAGGCCTTCTCTGCCCCGGAGCTGTCGGCACCGGGAAGCAGCACCGCAAACTCATCACCCCCGATCCTGGCCACCACATCTCCAGCGCGGAAGGTTACCCCCAACACTGACGCTGCACGCCGCAGAAGTGCGTCCCCGGCGTCGTGCCCCAGGGTGTCATTGGCCGCCTTCATTCCATCCACGTCGACCATCACCACGCTCACCGGGAAGGGGCCCCCAGCCTTTGCTACCCTCTCGAACTCACTCTCAAAATAGGCCCGGTTGTACAGACCGCTGAGCACATCGTGGTTGCTGGCGTACTCCAGCTTCTTCTCCGACCGCTTGCGCTGGGTGACGTCCCGCACCATGACCAGTGCTTCATTCTCACGGCTCGCCGCTACCCGGGCCTCGTAGAAGGCCGTATCCCCGTTAAATGGGACCTGAATCTCGAACGTCTGCGTTTCTCTGTCCTGCAACGCCTGTTTCACCAGCGGCAAACCCTGATAGACCACTTCCGCCGATAGTATCTTGTACTGAGGGGATTCCTGATAAGGTCTGCCATTCGCGGATCCGGTTTGAGTGCTTGCCAGGTCGCCATTCTCCGCGGTTCTCGCATCGAGAATCGTGCCATCCCGAGTGACTCGGAACATCAGGTCCGGTACTGCATCCAGGAGCGCCCGCTTCTCCGCTTCCCTCTCGGACAGTTCACGCTGTGACCTCTCCAGCGATGCCAGCATGCCGTTGACTGCCTCACCCAATCTCGAGACTTCATCCTTTCCTTGGACGGCGACCCGCTCGGTCAGATCGCCGGTTTCACGTACGCTGTCTACGCCTTTACTGAGGCCGAGCAAACGAGAGAGAATCACCCGGTTCATCATAATGATGACTGCCAGGGCAAAAATCACAAAGACCGCCGTGAGAATAGCCACAAGCCAGTAGACTGTCTGCTGCCCCTGGTGGTAGATATCGCGGGGCATGTCCGCTCTCAGTATCATCGCCCGGTTGCCGTATACATCATTCAGCAACCCGTATCCAGCCACCGTGTCCTTGCTCAGCGGCTGAGTGGCGACAGGGGCTTCGTCTGATAGCCGGGCCTGCGCTTCCAGGAAGTCCTCCGGCATCTGTGAATCCTCCCAGCGATAGAGGGCGAGAGATAGATGTGTCTGCTCTGCCAGCCTTCCCACCTCGGTATCATCAAGGAAGCGGGCAAAGATCGTCCTGCCTTGAATGTGACCATAGATCGTGTCAACGTCGACAGGGAACGATTGGACGAGCAAAGCCGTTTCTGGAAGAACGAGTATCCCTGTCACAGAGGTACTGTCTGCCTCCGGAGGTGCTGAAAGCGGGTTGTCACTACGCATGAGCTCTTCAGCGAATCCAACAGGCAAATCTATCGGCTGGACTGTCTGCAGATCGTATCCCAGGCCCATGAGGGGCTGGCCGGATGCGGTGACGAAGGCAATGAAGTTGGTATTCATGACGACAAAGGATGGTCCGTCGAGATTGATCTCCATGCGCATGCCCTGCTCATCCACGACCCAGGCGAAAGCTCCGCTGTCAAAAGCCTCCTGGTTGAAGGAGATGTCGATGCTGGAGAAGTCCTTGTACAGGGCGCTGACGGCCCGTTGAGTGTTCTGGCTGGTGTTCTCCCTCTCCAACCCGGCGAAACGCTGCATCAGGATGGTTTGCGATACACCAAACGTCATGACCAGTGCAGCCGCAAAGCCGACACAGATCATCAGTATGGCTTTCTTACGCAGGCTCATCCCTGTCTCTCCCGATCAGGCATCACGGCGGTTCCCGTTTCCCTCAACTCCCCAAGCATGCCATCCATCCACAGAGTAGCCCGCGCCCGCACTCAATGACAGGCCTCCGCCTCTTCCGCAGGCGCACGCCGGCATCACAGAGCACCATGCGAGACACTCAGCAATACCTACCATCCAGGCAGAGGTATCGATAGTATAGGGAAGCAGTGTCACCATACGGTATCAATGCGGCCTGCAGACTTCACGATTTCTTCACTGACGGCTACCGGGACTCTCTCAACTGTCTCTCCACATGGAGTCAAGGCAACATAGGCCGCAAACCCAGCAGTTCGCAGCGGCGTCACGGCTGCGCAACATAGGGGACGAGCGCTGCCCGGTGCCAGCCCCATAGAGGTCAGATATCCGGTGGCCGGAGTCGACCCGGAGCGATGCCATGGGAGCGGCCTTGGCGTCACCAGGCAAGTGCCACGGCGGGGCGGTTCACCAGGTCCCGTGCCAGCGTGGACGCGTTCGCCACAGTGCGAGAGTTGGGGGTATCTTGTCGACGTCCTGACCGACCCGCTCTAGCCGGATGAACAGATACGCTTTCATGATGGCGGAGTGAGATAGATCATTCCCGGGAGCACATGTTGTCTGTTCTTCTGTGATCCGTCGTAGAGCTAACCTGCCTTGCCGATTCCGACGTTCTCCTCGAAGAACTGCGTGATCTGAGAAGAGACGGCGGGATAGTCCCACCAATAGTCATGCCCAGGCGCTCGCAAATACTTTAGAATGGTTCCGCGATCGACTTGCAGTTGAGACCCACCGAAAAGGGCGGACAGGTTGGCAGTGATGATGGTGAACACATCGCCCCGACTGAACGAATCAGCTACGATCCCGTTATCTGCGACGACCAGCGTCCGGTCTGTGTCGTCAGGACAATACCAGCATGGCGGACCGAGCTGGATACTGAATACCTGCGGGTTCTCTGAGAGGATATGCATAGCCTCGCCGCCGATTTGAGCACCCGTGCTCTCCCCGACGATCACCACCTTGAGGTCGGGGTTGTGCGCCGTCAGAAACTCGACACGCGAAGCCAGGATTCTTGCCTTGGATGAGTAGCCTCGCAGTATCTCTATGATCTCCTCACAACAGGCCTCCAGACTATGCCCACTGCGCTGGTAGGTCAGAATCTGAGAATCAATGCCGGAGTCGGACAATCGCGATTGTATCCCGTTAAGGATGCTCCCCCAAGGCCGTTTGGCGTCCATGGGGCCGTATCCCCAGCCACCAGGATTGAAGAGAATGACAACATCCTTGTCCTGAGATTCCACATGCGTGGCCAGCAGCTCGTCTGCGAAGCGGTCGGATTCCACTCCGTGTTTGCCGAACAGCTGGATAGCCAAACGGGCGGCATCATCAGCCACAAATTGCGGCACCGCCGACAAGTCGGTAATAGCGTACAACGGCTGTCCATCGGACCCGATTTCCGCGACTATGCCCACCGAAGATGTCGGCAGCCCCAGCACCAGGGTCAGGCCAAGGACGATAAGGATGCCCAGCAATATCTGGTCTCTGGTTCGAAGGCTGAAAGCCCCCATGCCGACGATGTCGGCATAGTCACTTCGTCCCCTTCTGCCTCCGAACACGCCCCGGAACATGATGTATTCTCCGTTAGATTAGTCTCTCTC
>DAIQQD010000012.1:0-5853 GCA_036787015.1 Chloroflexota bacterium | reverse complement strand
CGTCCAGCTCCACCTCCCCAAGACGGACTCGAGACATCTCGACCCCGTGATCTGCAAGCATCCCACCCACGGGCTGTGGGGAGAGATCCATCGGAAAGGCGCCCCCGGCTGCCGTAAGATGGCAACTGATTCGATGACGCCTTTAGTTGAGCTTCGAGATGGCCTCTTCAAGCTGAAGCATCAGCGTCATGTCGCCATCTATCTTCAGCTTGCCGCCGGTCCACGCATTGAAGCGATCCAGTTCCCCCCTCTGGATGGCGGCCCAGTCCGAGGCTGACACGGTGAGCGTGCAGTTGGGGTTCTCCGCCTTGCCGTCGTGGCGGGTGGCCGCGCCCTTTTCGCACACCGCATACCAATCGCAGCCGCCAGGACCCGTCAAGTGGAACTGCACCGTCACGGTGACGTCCTCCACCCTGGTAGTCTGCCTGGTCGGAGCGCCCGGCGCAGGCAGGCCCAGCAGGGCGGCCAACCGCTGCGTGCAGGGGTTGTTCGACTCGGCATCATCCTGGTTCATGGCCACCCCGAGCTTCTTGAAGTTCTTCAACACCTTGAGCATCACTATGCCCGCCCGGAAGACCGCCAGCACTTCGTTGTAGTGAAGCTGATCTACCTTCCACCCCGTCAGTTCCTGGTAGCGCTGCACTGTTTCGTCTCTGCCCGGAGCGCCTTCCAGCCGCGGAATGCCATAGCCTTCGCTGTCCACCCAGTCCAGCAACAGGAAGAAGGCCAGGTCAGCTTGCGGATCACCGAGGAAGGCCATCTCCCAGTCGAAGAGGGCCACGACATCGCCTTCAGGGTTGAACATGGTATTGGGCATACGGGCATCTCCCCAGCACAGGGTCACTCTCGCCGGAGCGTAGCGGTTCTCTCTGAGCCACTTCAAGGCAGACTCCAAAATGGGCTGTCTCTCGTCGGGCGAGTCCTTTGCCCAGTTGAGATACCTTTGGAAGTAGTCGAGTTGCCGGTCCAGGGGATCCGTGCCACCCCTGGGAGCACCCAGGAACGAGAGTCCCAGGTTCTTCCAGTTCGCTTTGTGCACCCGGCTCATGGCCTCAATAGCCGACCACCACATCCTGGCCCGCTTCTCCGGTGTGGACTCGAAGTAGACGCCAAATGAATGATAGGGAGGGAACTCCGGCGGGACCACGCCTTCGATCTTGCCCATCACGTAGAAGGCGGTGCCCAGAACCTTGTCATCCTGTTCCAGCCAGTAAACCCGCGAAACGGGGACCTCTGAGCCGTGCAAGGCCTTCATAACGCGGAACTGGATGCTGAGGTCATAGTCAGGATACACCGGGTACGACTTGGGCGCGCAGCGCAGCGCCATGCCCTCCGATTTCGGCTTACCATGGTCTTGCCAGGTCAGGTTGAACAGAAAGGTCTCGTTGGAGATGCCGGCCCCTGATCTCTCCAGGTTCGAGATAGCCACGTCCCTGGCCTCCGGCATTTTCTCCTGCAACCAGGCCAGCAGCTTCGACTGCAACTCGGCAAGTTCCACCTGACGCGAGAGCATGTTGCACCTCCTGCTCTAGTAGCTCTGGTAACCGTACCTCGGATACTTGCCCACCACCATCAACTCCACCGTGCCATGGCCAACCTCGTTGCCACACCGGAACTCCGATCCATAGTCGCAGTATCCCCATATCTCGCGCATGGTTTCCGGGTTGTTCAGGTCGAATCTGTGGCCATCCATCCACTTCTCGCCCATCCACTTGCCATGGATGAACTCCTTGTAGAAGCCGCCGTAGCCGGCCGGCGCCTGGTAGCAGATAGTGACCGGGCGTATCGACACTTCTTTCTTGGTGCCGTCGATGGCAGTGAGACTGACGCTGCCTCCGGCGAAGCGCCGCGCCTGTTCGGGAATATCGTCACGGAACTTGTAGCTGTGCTCCACTTGCACCAGCTTGAGCGGCTCTTTGTTGCTGCCGAAGGGGTAGAACAGGCCGCCACCAAAGTGCCACCGGTCCACGAAACCGCGCTGGTCGTCCCATACCTCCCTGATATGGTACGTAGCGCCCCATTTCTCGAACTGCATCAGGGCGAAATTGAACAACATTCCCTCCGGCAGTTCCGGAGTCTGCACGCCGGTCTCAATGAAGTCGGCGCCTGCCAGCCTGATGCCCCAGGAGCGGTCCCTTTCTCCCACCCATCCCTCCTTGTCCAGCTCGAGCGTCGTTCCTTCCACCTTGATCCATCCGGTGGGCCGCACGGGCTGGACCATGCGCTTGATGTGCTCCTTCACTCTGCCACGGCTGACTTGCAGCTGGGCCGGGTTCTCTTCAAGAAGCGGGCTGCGGCCCTCCACCGTGATGTCATAGCTGAGGCCATAGTCGTTCTCGCCAAGCCGGTATCGAACCGCCTTGAGAGGTTCGACGACATCGTAGGAGAAAGGCCCCACCTTGAAGACACCTATCTCGGGACGAAGCTCGCGGGAGGCCCGCACCACGTACTCGGTCTTCCCTTGGATGGCGAAGGCCACGAAGGCGTCCATGACATTGCGGTTCGGGTAGTAACCAAAGCCCGTGGCCAAGTGAGCCGTGCCGGCGATATCATGGACCTGCATCCAGGCCCGCTCCGTCCATTCCCGCGCGCTGGTGCCGGGCTGGTCGAAGGTAGACACCACCTGATGGCAGAACATCTCGTCATACCTGGTAATCACCCTTCACACCTCCCATCCAAGTACTGGTTATGCCAAGAGCCCTCTCTTGTCCAGGTTCTGCGCCACATCGGAGAGACCAACCTTCTCCAGGGCTTCCCTAGTCTGCAACCCCGTGGCCGCATCCCATCCCCTCAACACGTAATACTCGTCCTTCATCTTCTCGAACTCATTCCGGTCGACGACTGTGCCCCTGCGTGAGACGACCTCCCCACCCTTGCCGGGCACCACACAATCAGCATTGGCCTGATCATATTGCACCGGCAGATTGAGGAAGTGGTCGGGCAGAGTGTCGAACTGCCGGCCACAGTGTCCCTCTCTGACCAGGATGGCTCTCTGCAGATTGAAGATCCTCTCGCCTGTCCCGTAGAGCTCTTCCTCCCCAATACCGTTTCCCAGAACAGCAGCCAGAATCCGGCTCTCCAACCCCGGATCACCCACCCGGCCGGGAGCGGGATCGCAGTCCGTGATCGGCCAGAGGAAGTTGCAGAGAATCAGGCTCGCCTCCACGAACTCCCGCTCCTGGATCATCTTGGTGGCCAGCGCCTTCCCCTCCCAGGTGGTGAAATCGGCGGCCGCCTCCCCGCCCCAGAACCTCTTGGCTACGCCTCGGATCACGTCGGAGTTGATAGCCGTCAGCCCCCTCGTGCCGGCTGACCATTTGGCCATGATCAGGCCTATCTCGTGGAGCTGCTGAATCGGCATCCTGGGCTCCATGGCATAGAGAAGGGCGTTCGTATTGTAGAGCCTGGGCCCATAGGGATGATACCCGGGTTCAGCCAAATGCCCGGCCAGACCAACCTGCTCCCTGGCAGCCGGACCAACCGCATCGGCAGCCCGGTGTATCCCTCGAGCCAGCAGATCGCCGAAACCTTCCCGGAACGCGATCTTCCTCGTCAGTGTCTCGATGAACTCCGCGCTTCCCAGTTTTGACAAGGGGATGCCGGTGCTCTCGTCGGTCAGGATGCCGGCCTGGTAGCACAGATGGAGCCAACTAATCATCAGGTCAATGGCCACCGCATCCAGGCCGTAACTGTCGCAGAGCTTGGTGGCCCCAAAGGCCACGTCGTTCCATTCGCCGTAGTACCTATCAACCCACGGTTGATAGAAGAAGGCCGAATGTCATATGAACTTCCCCTTCTTCCCGTCGCCCGAAACGTAGACCTTCCTGGCGCACCGGCCCAGGCACCCATAGCAGGGTTCCTTCTTCATTTCCGGTCCCGGCATCAGTCTCGGCTCTGACGTGGGGTCTCTGGACCACCGGCTGAGATACTCCCAGCCATCGGTGGGGAAACACCGCCTCAGATCACGGTAATGAGCTGTCAGATCACGCAGCTTGTCGGGCTGAGCGACCTTAACTCCATCCCGGCCCTCCTTCACCACGATAGCCTTCAGCTTTTTGGAGCCCATCACCGCCCCCAGCCCACCAGAGCCGCTGGCGTCGTTGTCCGCCAGCAGCGTGGCCATCACCGCCATGTTCTCGGCCGCCGGACCAATGGCCACGACCTTGACCGGACCGCCCAGTTCGCTCTTCAGAGTCTCCCTGGTCTCGATAGCACCCTTGCCCCATAGACCCGAGGCGTCTCTGAATTCGACCGTATCATCGTGGATAAAGAGATAGACCGGCTTCTCGGACTTGCCTTGGATGATGACACCATCGTAGCCAGCGAACTTCAGGGCGGCGCCCCACCGGCCACCCAGATTGCCATAGGAGAACCGCGGCGGGCTGCTAGGCCCCTTGCCACAGACCTCCCAGCGCGAACCGCCGATGGCCGGCACTCCGCAGAGAGGACCCGTGACAAAGACCAGCCGGTTCTCCGCATCAAAGGCCCCGGCCTCCGGCGGCACCTCCTCCCAGTAGATCCTGGCCGCTATCCCCCGGCCGCCCAGGAACCTCCCTGAGTAATCCACGGTCGGCACGGTCGACACCCGTCCCGACGACAGGTCGGCCCGCAGGATCTTGCCGGCGTATCCGTATGTTGCCATTACGCCCCCGTGACTGACGCAGCTGCTGCTGCGTCCTCTACTCCTTTGGCACCATGGCCAGCAACTCACCCGGGTTCTTGGCCCAGCCCTCGTCATAAGGAGTAACGTATTTCCACTTGGTCCCTATGTAAGAGAATTTCCACTCGCCCTTCTCCCTGACATACTCCTCGAAGTACGTGCCCGCCATCCATTGCGCCTTCCCCGTCGAGGCATCAGTGGTGGGCGCCTCGTAGTACCATCTGCCCGTGGCTTTGTCGCCTTTGACCTCGATGATAGGGTTGTGCACCATGTGCATGCAGAACGTGACGCCCATGGCCACGACGGTGCCGAAGAAGGTGTGAAGCCCCTCTGTTCCCTGGAATTGCGAGGCCGGCCCCAGGCCAAAGTCGACTTTGGCGTCTTTGGTGAAATGCGAGACCAGTTCCTCCCGGTTCTTGTCTATGGTCAGTCCGGCATCGCACAAGTAGCAGTAGGTGGCCTTAAGCTTCTTGATGGCCTCGATGTCCTCCAGGACCCTGATTCTGGCTTCGAGTTCCTTGAGATCCATAGTCGACGACACCTCCTTAATGACTTACGGCCACCAGGCAATTCCCTGCCTGGGAGCTGAAACGAGGGGTCAGATCATGCGGATGTGAGACGGGAATCCTGTTGGATGGCCACTTCCCCGGCCTGTGGCCGTCCTGACGGTCCCAATGGAACAGCAGGCGGTGCTTTCACCTGGGCCACCCCCAAGGCCCAGGTGGTTGTTCCTCCCCATGACCCCGCGCCAAGAATATTCTTCGCCACTGCCGCTTGTCAATCAGGAAAACCCCTACAGAGAGCCGTGCGCTCCGGCCAACCTGCCGAAACCGGCCCCGCCCGGCCTGGTCCCCGGGCCTTGGAGGTTCTACCACCGCAGTGCTATTGCCATCTGCACGTAGTCCGCCTAGAACCGGGACTCACTTCCCCCGATGAGAAGCCGGACTCGAGACATCTCAATCCCGTGATCATAAGTCAGGGAATCGCACTTCCGTGCTCGCCGAGGCTAGTCCTCCGTTCTTCAACTTGAAAAGCCACCGTGTATCAGAGCCTCTCTAGGGCTGTGGTCTGCCGCAGCCGACTGACTCTCGAGGACAGTCTGAAGTGCTGCGAGGCTCCACGGAGTTGATTCGACCGGCAAAGAAGAAAGCCTACCTCGGGGAGGTAGGCTTTTCTTGCTCTTCGTCTGAGAC
>DAIQQD010000321.1:0-1709 GCA_036787015.1 Chloroflexota bacterium | reverse complement strand
CCGCCACCCTGAGGCAAATCAATCACAAACGACGGCACTGCCAATCCGGACGTATGGCCGCGCATGCCTTCGATGATCTTGATGCCGGTTTCCACTGGCGTTCGAAGATGCTCCGTTCCCTGCACTTCATCACACTGGAATAGATAGTACGGGCGCACCTTGATCCTGAGGAGCTCGTGGCACAGCCTCAACTGCGTCTCCACGGTGTCGTTTACGCCGCGGAGGAGCACGGACTGGTTATTCACCGGGAGGCCCGCCCGCAGCAGCTTATCGCAGGCCTGAGCCGCCTCTGGTGTTATCTCCCGCGGGTGGTTGAAATGGGTATTCACCCATATCGGCCCGTACTCAGACAACATCGAGCAAAGCTCGTCATCAATGCGCTGCGGCAACACCACCGGGAACCTGGTCCCAATCCGGATCATCTCCACGTGCTCTATCTGTCTCAGACCAGCGAGGACTTCTTCCAAGCGTCGCACGGACAGGGTCAACGGGTCTCCACCGGAGATGACCACATCACGGACAGCCCCGGTCTTGCGAATGTAATCCAGCATCCGCTCGATCTCTTCAGGGTTGTGCACCCATCCGCCATGGCGCCATTCCCTCTTTCGCGTGCAGTGACGGCACAGCATGGGGCAGATGTCGGTCAGCACCATCAATACCCTGTCTGGGTACCTGTGGACCAATCCTGGGACAGGAGAATGCCCCTTCTCATCCAGCGGGTCCTCCATACCCATGCCAGCCAAGCCGATCTCCTTGAATGAAGGGACAGCCTGGATCCTCACGGGGTCATCGGGATTGGCCCAGTCGATGAGGCAGAAGTAGTATGGGGTTACTGAAAGGGGATACTTGGTCGTGACCAGCCGGATCTGCTCTTGATCCTTGGCTGACAAAGGAATATGCGTTATCAGTTCGTCAACAGAGCTAATACGATTGCGAAAATGCCACTTCCAGTCGTTCCAGTTTTCGTCAGATACATGCCCGAAGAACCTGGCTCTGTTCTTCAGGGCCGTTCTACCTGGAGGCTCTTCTTCTACCTCTATTCTGACGGGAGCACTACCTGGTGCTTCGTCCTCTGTTCGGCCTTCCACGACTACCGGCGACTTCTTCATCTTGTTTCGATGCACCTCCCTTTATTCGACTGTTGGCATCCACCAACAATTCCTCTTTTTCTATCGCATAAATACGCTATTCAATATTGCTGCAGATATATTACACGCATATGAAGCCATGTCAAGTACTTTTTCGCACTTTTTTGTCACAAATCTCAAACTGCCTTTTCTGCCATCAATGGGAAGCCTCAATTATCTCTATTCTCCACTTGTCATCGATCCACGCTCCGAAGATGCGCTTTACGGGCAGGTTCCACGAACGGATCTTGATGACGCATTGCCGCACTTGCATCTCATGCTCCGCCCGGCTGACCGGATTGCCGGCACAGTCGTCATGAGCCGCCACAAGAATGGTATCCGAGCCGTGTTTGTTGACCGAGATCAACACGCGGGCTTTGATCGAATCCTGCGCCGCAGCAGTCCCCTCCGCCAGTATCTTGTCCGGCCCAGGCTCGGTGATCATGTCCACGTAGTCCACCGACAAGTTCTCCATCAGCCAGTTGATGACCGGCAACTGGACTCTTCCGTCCATGCAGTTGATGGCAGTTGCGAACTTGCCATGGTGCGCCTTCTCATGGTGTTCTGTGGTGCTGGGAGCAG
>DAIQQD010000320.1:0-1711 GCA_036787015.1 Chloroflexota bacterium | reverse complement strand
CGCTGGCAGAGTTCAGGCTCCTGGCTCAAACTGCCTTGGAGTGCCAGAAGTAGCAGCGGCACTGATCCTATTGCACCCGAGAAGGGTATGAGATAAGGGGGAAGCTATGGCAGCGAAATCGTTGACGCCCAGGAAGAAGACCACGGACGCCAAAGAAGAGGTGTACCGCCAGATCAAGGAACAGAACGTGAAGTTCATCAGGATGTGGTTCACCGACATCCTGGGTTTTCTGAAGAGCTTCTCGGTCCGGGTGGAGGAGTTGGACAGGGCGTTTGCAGAGGGCCTGGGCTTTGACGGCTCGTCGGTGGAGGGCTTCGTCCGCATTGACGAGAGCGACATGATTGCCAGACCGGATCCAAACACCTACTCCATCATCCCATGGAGGCCCATGGACCATGCCACGGCCAAGATGTTCTGTGACATCCACTGGCCCGATGGACGGCCGTTTGAAGGCGACCCCCGGTTCGTGCTGAAGCAGAACCTGCGCCGGGCGGCAGAGAAGGGATTCACCTGCAACGTCGGACCGGAACTGGAGTACTTCTATTTCCAGAGCAACGAGGATGTCACTCCTTTGGACAGAGGCGGTTACTTCGATGTGACGCCTCCCAACGTGGCCAGCGAGTTTCGCCGGCAGACAATCATCACGCTGGAGGAGATGGGAATCAGCGTCGAATATGCCCACCACGAGGTGGCTCCCAGCCAGCACGAGATCGACCTCCGATACACCGACGCCCTGACTATGGCTGACCAGGTGATGACCTACCGGATCGCCGTGAAGGAAGTAGCCCAAAGGCACGGCGTATATGCCACTTTCATGCCCAAGCCGGTGGCCAGGGTAAATGGCAGCGGTATGCACGTGCACATATCGTTGTTCAAGGGCGATCGAAACGCCTTTTTTGACAAGAACGATGTCTATCACCTGTCGAAGACGGCCAAGTGCTTCCTGGCCGGATTGCTGAAACATATTCCCGAGATCACCGTGGTTAACAACCAGTGGATCAACTCCTACAAGCGGCTGATCCCCGGATATGAAGCACCGGTGTACATTACCTGGGCCCGCCGCAATCGCTCCGACCTTATCCGGATTCCCGAGTATCAACCTGGCCGGGAGAAGGCCACCAGGATGGAGCTGCGCTCACCGGACCCAGCCTGCAATCCCTATCTCTGCTTCAGCGTTATCCTGGCGGCAGGGCTGGAGGGCATCGAGAAGGAATATCCCCTGTCGGAGCCATCGGAAGAGAACGTCTATGAGATGAGACCTGAGGACAGGGCGAAGAAGGGGATAAAGACGCTGCCGGGGAGCCTGGCGGAGGCCATTGAGATCGCCGAAGGCAGCAAGCTCTTGAAGAAGGCCCTGGGCGACCACGTGTTCGACAGCTTCATCAAGAACAAGAAGATTGAGTGGGACCTCTATCGCACTGCGGTCACGGACTTCGAGCTGAAGCGGTACTTGCCCCTGCTGTAGGCCCGGTTGGTCGAGCCTAGAACCATACGCAACGGCCAGACGCGCTCAGCCGTTTTGACGGACTGACTGGCTGAGGCCATTGATGCTGTTGATCAGAAGGTCACGTTCCCGCCGGTAGGCATCCTTGCCCAGAGCGTCCAGGTAGTCTAGGTCCCGGTCTTTTCTCCTGAGCAGAGCCAGGATATCCTCTGCGGCCCGGCCATCCCTGGTCACCGCGCCAACGACCTCGTGCCATGCCAGCAGCTT
>DAIQQD010000135.1:0-6099 GCA_036787015.1 Chloroflexota bacterium | reverse complement strand
GTCCAACCTGTTCCAATATCCAGCGAGTAATAGTTGATAATCACCTCAACAGTGCCCAGGCTTAATGTACAGTAACGAGGAGTGCGCGTCCCAGGAGAGCGTGAGGTCTGAAGCCCTATAGAAGCCGATCTCGAACATGTGCAGGAGAACTCCAGCCAGGAACTGCAGGGTGTGCCGAGGTGCTGGAGGGGCGTGATCCGTGGCATCCTTGCCCTTCGCCGGAGGTTTCAGGCTGCCTCTGCATACACCCGGTTGAGAGAAAAGCCGCGAGACGGCCTCGACAGTCGACCTCTGCGGTGCGAGATCCGGCACCGGTAGCATCCTTTGCCGCCTGCCCCTGAGCGATCGCTGTTAAAACCCGCCGTCCGTACAGTAGCGCATCCATCCCTCCGTACAGCGCCGCATCGTGGTTTCTCCGGTATGATTCTCGCTGTTCGATTGTCGGTGCCATTCATGAAGGGGGGATTTCACTGGTTTCGCAATCCGCACGTCCGGATGGGCAGAGTCTTGCCATATGGCAACCCACAGGCTATGCTGTTGCCGGAATCTCCGCACACGCCACCCCGTACACGTTTCTGCGGCTGCGTATTCGTCACACGGGCAAGCGAACAACACACGAATCGATCTGTCATATTGATCTGCTAGAGAGGAGAGAGGTATGAGCAAAGAGAATCGCTATGATGTGGTGGTGGTTGGCGGCGGTCCGAATGGACTGGGGATAGCCGCTTATCTGGCCAAGTGCGGCGTTAAGGTCTGCGTGGTGGAGGCCAGGACTGAAATCGGGGGCGGCTGTGAGACTATCGAGCCCATACCCGGCTTCAGGATCGAGCCGCACGCAGCCTACAACTACGCCGGCGCCTCGCCAGCGTGGGAGCAACTGGAGCTGCACAAGTTCGGTCTGAGAATGGTCCCTTGCAACGTCTGGGGCACTGCCATCACCAGTGACTGCAAGCGCGTCACTTCCGGCGGCCGCTGGAACATGGACGTCGTCAGAGAATCAATGGCTATGTGGGGACCGGATTCGGTAGCCCAGACCGAGGCCATAAACGCCATACTGGAAGCGCCGGAGTGCCGGGAGTGGCTCCGGTCCATCTACTGGACCCCACCCCTGCCGGAGGGCTACAGCCGCGAACCTCAGGACCTGCCCTGGGTGAAGGCCATCAAGAAGCTGCCACTCCTCGGCCAGATATACGACGATAGCTGGCTGGAGATGTCCACCTGGGACATCGCCAACATCCTGTGCAAGGAAGACGCTCAGAAGGTCGGCATTTGCGATGCCGCCTGGGACAGCGGTCCCGAATATATTACCAAGGGTTTGGGCATGGTCGGCGCGGCCATCACCTTTCTTATCATGTACGCCTCCGGCGTTTTCCTGGGCGGCATGCACTCCTACGCCCATGCCACCATGCGCTGCGCCCTGGCACACGGGGCCAAGTTCTACACCAACTCCAGGGTGGAAGAGATCATCATCGAGAACGGCGAGGCCAAGGGCGTCAGACTGGCCGACTCCGCGCCGTCGGCAGACAAGGTGATCTGGGCGGACAAGGCGGTTATCAGCGATGTACACGTTAAGGAGACCTTCCTGAAGCTGGTGCCCAAGAAGCACATGGATGCGGGCTTCTATCAGAAGGTGCTGGATATCAATCTAAACGGTGGCAGCCTGTTTAAGCTGGACCTGATCGTCAAGGAGTTGCCACGCTTTAAGGGCAAGGCCGGTGAGTTCATGGACAAGCATCCGTCCCTGGGGTGCATCTTCCCCATCGAAAGCATGGAGGAGATGGACAGGCACCGGAACGTGGTGGATGTGGAGCGCCGCTTCCCTGTGTGGGGCAAAGACGGGTTTGTGATGCGCTCAGTGCGCTCCAGCATCTATGATCCGACCCGGTGCCCTCCCGGCTACCACGTCATCTACAACTTCTTCCCGGTGCCGGTTCCTGAGTACTTCGTCGACGGGATCGAGAACTACAACAAGCATAAAGAGGAGATGGTGGACATGGCCCTCAGCATGTACCGCCAGTATTGCACCAATATGGGCGACGACAACATCGTGGCCAAGTTCGCTATGTCACCACTGGATTCCTCCATCAGGAACATGGGCTTCGTGGGCGGCAACTGGGAAGGTATCCGGGTCTGCGACGACCAGTGGTACGACCGCCGGCCACTGCCGGAGTGCGGGAGGTACCGCACCCCTGTCGACAAGCTCTACCTGGTGAGCCAAACCTCTTATCCGGGCGGCCTGGCGCTCATGGCGCAACCCTATAACCTGATGCATCTCCTCATAGAAGACCTGAACCTGAAACCGAGCGGCTGGTGGTATCCCTCACCGTACTACGTCTCTGACAAACAGGTTAAGAGCGGTGAGGTTTAGGGTGGACGATTCGAGGAAGGAGGCAATCTGATGCAGACACGTTTCCCCTACAAGAACGAAGGCGACTACGGCAAGATTGTTCATCCGGTGATGCCGAACAAGTTGGAATGCGATGTGGCGGTGATCGGCGCCGGGCCGAACGGCCTGATCACGGCGGGCTACCTGGCCAAGGCCGGGCTAAAGGTTATCCTGCTGGAGAGGCGGGGCGAGATCGGCGGCGGCCTGGCCACCGAGGAAATCTTGTATCCCTGCCACTACGCCAACACCCATGCCATCTATCACCTGATGGTGGAATATATGCCGATGTACAAGGACTTCGACTTCAAGGAGAGGGGCCTCCTCTGGATCTACCCCAATGCCCAGACGGGCATGCTTTTCAAGGACAAGAAGTCGATCCTCCTGCACCGCATGGCTGAGGACACCTACGACTCCATACTGAGATGGTCTCTGGACGACGCCCGGACGTTCTATGGCTGGATCAAGAAGATCGACAAGATGATGGACGAGATCCTGGCTCCGGGCACCTACGTGCCGCCTCTGCCATCGTTGGACTTGGTGGTCAAGACCCAGAGGACGAAGCTGGGCCAGGAGTTCCTGGAGATGATGGAGAAGTCCCCCTACGATCAGGTGACCCAGACCTTCAAGAACCCGAAGGTGAGAGCTGTGTTCCTCTACGCCGCCTGCATGTGGGGGCTGGATCCGACGGAAACCGGGGCTTTCCTGTTCCCCTTGATGATAAACCGCGCCATGCACAAGCAGCAGTGCTACGGCGGTTCGCACAAGTTGGCCAGCCTGTTCGGCAAGGACGTCATCATGAACGGCGGCCTGATACTGGAAAACGCCGAGGTGGTCAAGATAAACGTCGATGGCGGGAAGGTGAGCGGGGTGGATCTCTGGGATGGAACCTCGGTGAAGTGCAAGGCCGTGGCCTCTACTCTCGACCCGCAGACTACCTTCATCAAGCTGGTGGGCGAGAAGAACATCCCGGCCACTCTGACAGAGCGCTGCAATTCCTGGAAGCCCGACAAGTGGAGCCTGTGGACCATGCACATCGCCACCGAGAAGCCTCTGGTCTACGATGTGGAAGAGCCGGGCATCAACCAATCCATCATGAACATCATGGGCTTCGAGAACGAAGACGATGTGATGAAGTTCTTCACCAGTGTCCGCGCCGGAAAGCTGGACCACATCGGAGGACACGCCACCTGCGAGACTCTGTATGACCCCACGCTGGTGGACATTCCGGGCCATCACGTGTCCAAGTTCCAGTTCCCGGCCCCCTACGACCTGGATGGGCACAAGGAGAACTGGGAGAAGAAGAAGAGAGACGTCGAACACAAGGTGCTGGAGTTGTGGCTCAGCCACCTCAAGGGTTTCACGCGCAAGGACATCATCGCCCACTCCAGCGAATCACCAGTGGACATCGAGAGGCGAATCCCCTGCATGGTGCACGGCGGGATAAAGCACGGCGACTATAACATACTGCAGATGGGCAACAACCGCCCGGATCAGTCATGCTCCAGCACTAGGACGCCCGTAGCCGGCCTCTATGTCTGCGGGGCCTCGACCTACCCTGGAGGGATGGTCACCGGCGGGCCGGCCTATATTGCCAGTGACGCCATGGTGGAAGACTTGGGAGCCAAGAAGTGGTGGAAGACGCCGACTTTCGTCACCAAGTACGTCGACACATACATCAAAGACTGACGCGGCGGGCTCCACGGCCTCGGTGTGAAAAGAAGGCGGGTCGGTGGAAACATCGACCCGCTTCTCTTTGTGCCCTGTACATCTCACGGCCACGCCCCCCGAGGACTGACGTGTTATGGGGCGTGCAGAGGGGCTTCGCCCCTCTGCGTTAACTCTCGTTCCCCTTTTGCCAAAGGGGGACTAAGGGGGATTGGCTCGGGGCGAAACGGAGGTGGGCGCAGTCCGCCCTGCGTCCTGACAGCTCATGGCCCGCGGCTGACGGCTTTGGGGAATCCGGGCAAGGGGGTTGAATCAAGCGTCGATCCCAATAAGGACGCAGGTAAGGTCTCAGACCTGACACTCACATTTCGTGGACCGACCCGTCGACCGCCAAGGCGAGTGAACGACAGAGTTACTTTCCATACCATTGGCGCATGTTGCTCCCCACCAGCTTGATCATCTGCTTGCGAGGCAACAGCCTCTGCGCCAGGGTCAGCGTCCAGCGGTTCCTTCTGCCTGGTATCCAGCTTGGCGTTCTGCCCAGCATCTTGAGCGCCTCCGCCACCGTCGGCTTCGGTTCATTCACCGGCGCCACCGTCGACCGTTCCAGGTGCGGTTTGGAGAGTTCGAAGCCGGTGGTTCTGGTGGCACCGGGCATGAACCCTAGAACGTCCACGCCATGCTCGCGCAGTTCGTCCCACAGGCTCTCTGCCAGAATCAGGTTGTACGCCTTGGTGGCAGCGTAGCTGGCGAGGTAGGCCACGCCCTGCGTGGCTGAGCCGGACGACATCAGGATGATTCCGCCGCGCTTGCGAGCCAGCATCTTCGCCCCGAACTCGTGCACCAGTATGAGCGGAGCCCGGCAGTTCACTTCTATCATCCTGAGCTTGTCCTCCAGGCTCTGTTCAAAGAAGAGCCCTACCGGTGGATAGGCCGCGTTGCTCACCAGCAGACCGACCTCTATTCCTTCAGTCTCTCGCCGCAGCGTCTCCATGAAATCCAGGCGAGACAGGTCGGTCACCACCGTCTTGACCTCCACACCACTGCTCTTCCGGACTTCCTCCGCCACCTGCGCCAGTTCAGACGCCTTTATGTCAACCAACACCAATTTGAGTCCCAGCGCCCCAATCTGGCGCGCGAACTCAGTGCCCATGCCCCAGGCTGCGCCGGTGACCAGCGCCCACGGTCCATACTTGGACTTGAAATCCTGAAATGATGGCATCTTCCCCCCTTTGCGCCAGGATTCTCACCAGAATCCGCCTTGAGCCGCAGGTGCAGGCGGTTCTACTCGAAGCCCGCACCGAGAGTTTGGCTCTCCGAGGCCTTTCTGTCAAATGAGTGGCGACAAAGGCGCTCCCAGGGGAAAACTGCTAGAATATCGCCGGTGTCAGAGACCACCGCGGACAAGATCAGGCGGAGCGTGAAGGAGAGACATGCCATCCAGAGACAAGATAGAGCGGCAATGGACCAACAGGTGTTTCGGTTGCGGGCAGGAGAACCCCCTGGGCCTTAGGCTGACCTTCAGCACAGTAGGTGACAGCGTCACGGCCGATTTCATTCCTACCAGCCCTTATGAGGGCTACCCTGGCTACCTGCATGGAGGCATCACGTGCGCCATCCTGGATGAGGCCATGGGCTGGGCCGCATACGGTCTCTCTTCGGGAGCACTGGCTATCACGGCCAAAGCCGAGATCAAGTTCAGACGCCCGTTGTTGATTGGCGAGCCACTGAGTGTGACCGCCTCCATAACGCGCCGGTCAACGAGACATCTGTGGACGAAGGCCACCATCAAGAGGAAAGACGGCAAACTGGCGGCGGAGGCTAGCGCCATCATGGTGATCAGCGACAGCGAGTGAGCATCCGCATGGGCGTGACGCTTCTTGCGACGTTATGCGATCTGATTTGGATGGTGAGTGATTGCCGCATGGACAACATTAGGCAGCCAAAGCCCTTTTCTGGTAAAGTATATACAGTTTGGGCCTGTGGCTCAGAGGGAGAGCGTCTGACTGGCAGTCAGAAGGTCGTGGGTTCGAGTCCCACCAGGTCCA
>DAIQQD010000134.1:1840-6108 GCA_036787015.1 Chloroflexota bacterium | reverse complement strand
TGATGCCCAGCATGACCGGGATGGCCAGATCGACCCACTGCCCGACTATGAGCCCGATTGACATAACCACCACCCGCTCAGACCTGGTGAATATCCCCACCTCGCACTTGATGCCCAAACCCTCCGCTCTGGCCCTCAGGTAGCTGACCATGACCGAGCCGACGAAACAACCGAATGCCAGCAGCGATTCCCAGGTTCCGTCGTTGAACGCATAGTAGGCCAGGATCCCAGCCAGTACTGCCGCCTCCGACAGGCGGTCGAGGGTGGAATCTAGGAACCCACCGAACTTGGTGGTCTTTCCGGTGGCCCGCGCCACCGGCCCGTCGAGCAGGTCGAAGGCCCCGGCGAAAAGCACCACCAATCCTCCGGCCAGGAAGTACTCTGTGGCAATCAGAACACCCGCCGCAACGCTGACGAGAAAACCCATCACAGTGAGGGTGTTGGGTGTGACTCCGGTCTTGGACAGGACTCTGGCGGTGGGGGTGGTGAACCGTTCTGCCAGCTTGTGACGCCAATCCGCTTGGTCGGTCAACGCTTCTCCTTCATGCACTCCTGGTAGAAGTCCAGCGTCCTTTGAGCGATCTTGGGCCAACTGAGTGCCTCCGCCTTCTCTCTGCCTTTGGCGCCCATCTGCTCCCGCAGGTTCTTGTCATTGGCCAGCGAAACCAGCGCACCGGCCAGCGCCTGTTCGTCCCTGGGCTTCACTAGGATCCCCTCCGTGCCGTTGTTCACCACACTGGCGTATCCCTCAATATTGGTGGCCACTATGGGCTTGCCGGCAGCCATCGCCTCCAGAAGGACTATGCCGAAGCTTTCCTGCCCGACCGCGGGTATGGAGAAGATGTCTGCGGTGTGATAGTAGCGGGGCAAGTCTGTGTAGGGGACGTGGCCGGTGAACACCACATCGTCCAGATTTACGGCCTTGACCCATCTCTCGTACTCGCGCCGCGACCTGTCGCCAGGGCCGACCAGAATGAGCCTGGAAGGCGGACAATCCTTCTTGGCTCTCCGGTACGCCTGCAGCAGGTACTTGGCCCCCTTGCGTTTCTCCAGACGGCTGACGAACAAGATGTTCAGCTTGCCGTCGTTGTACTTCTCAATGGGATCTACCTTCGGCGAGAATCGCTCCAGATCGACGCCATGAGGAATGATGCGGTAGTCACCTGGGAAGTACCTGGAGACAAACTTGCGGGCGGGCTCGGACACGGCGATCTTGCCGTCGAATTTCCGGTAGAACTTCATCAGCATGGGCTTGCACACCGTATACCCCGCAGACTGCCGGTAGTAGGCATGGAACGTGGCGATGTTGAGCGAATGTGAAAAAGGCAGAACCATCAACGGCAGAGATGGGAACAGCGGTTCGTGGAAATGCAGGACATCGAACCTCTCCTCCTCGAGGATGGCCTTGATCTTGGGCATCAGCCACATCGAGAGAGTGAGTCGGGCTACGGAGCCGTTCGACGGATATGGGATGGTCCTGCCCAGCTCGATTATCGACATGTCCTTGGGGAGGGCCTTCTTGTTGGAACAGGGCGCCAGGATCTTCACCCTGTGTCCCATCCCCGCCATGGTCATGGCCAAGTTGGAGATGTGGGTGTTTACCCCACCCGGGTAAGCATAATCATATGGGGAGACCAGCCCAATATTCATGGCTTGGTAAGGGAAGCTGCCGAGTTTCGCCTATTTCTTGGCTGGCAGGGTGCTGCTGTTTGTGCCGGAGATGAAGTCCCCGAGATTCCGCCGTGCCTCATCATCGGAGAATTGAATAGGCGGCGATTTCATGAACATGGAGCATGGAGCTACCAGCGATCCGCTCAGGCCTCGATCCAGGCCGATCTTGCAGCACCTTATGGCGTCGATGACTATTCCGGCCGAGTTGGGGCTGTCCCACACTTCGAGCTTGCATTCGAGGTTCAGCGGCACATTGCCAAACGTGGTTCCTTCCATGCGAATGTAACACCACTTGCGGTCTGTAAGCCAAGGAACGTAGTCGCTCGGCCCCACGTGAATGTTGTCCGGGTCGAGCTTGTAGTCGAGCTGCGAGGTGACGGCGTTGGTCTTAGAGATCTTCTTCGACTCCAAACGCTCCCGCTCCAGCATGTTGTAGAAGTCGGTGTTGCCGCCGAAGTTCAACTGATAAGTCCGCTCCAGCTTGACTCCCTGCTCGCGGAAGAGTCTGGTCAGCACGCGATGGGTGATGGTAGCACCCACCTGCGATTTGATGTCATCTCCGATCACAGGCAATCCTCTTTCGGCGAAGCGCTGCTGCCAGTAGTTCTCTCTAGCGATGAACACTGGAATGCAGTTGACCATGCCGCAGCCGGCATCGAGAATCTGCTCCACGTACCACTTGGTGGCGGCTTCGCTCCCCACGGGCAGATAGCTGATGACCACGTCGGTCTTGGTCTCTTTCAGAATGCCTGTGATGTTGGATGTCGATCCGGGTGCCTTGGTGATTACCTGCGATAGATACTTTCCCAAGCCATCGTGGGTCATTCCACGATTCACTTTCACCCCGGTCAGGGGCACGTCAGCGAATTTGAAGGTGTTGTTGGGCGGTGTGTAGATGGCCTCCGCCAGGTCTTTCCCCACCTTGTTCTTGTCAATGTCGAAAGCAGCGACGAAATGGATATCGCGGATATGGTAGCCCCCGAGGTTGGGGCGTCTCACGCCGGGCACGTCGGCATCATCTTCCACGTTGCGATAGAAATGGACGCCCTGAACCAAAGAAGAGGCGCAGTTTCCGACGCCTATGATAGCTACATTAATCCCCCCGGACTTCCCACGACTCGGTTTTGGCAATTCTGACCTCCTCATTCTTCTTGGCTACTTGTGGGGTCTCACCAGGAGTACCGGGACTTCAGCGTAATGCAGTACCTTGTTGGCTACGCTCCCCATCATAAGCGCACTCAGCCCGGAACGTCCATGCGTCGACAGCGCAATGATGTCCACGGCGTTCTTCTTCGCACAGGCAACGATCTGCTCGGCCGGTGTCCCGACTTCCACCACGGAACGAGCCGCGATGCCACTCTGGGAGAGCCTTTTCTCTATTCCGGCCAGGTAGTCGCGGGCAGCGGCCGTGGCGTGTTGAACGTACTCCTCCGAGAGCTTGCTGAGGTGTGGCGACCGGGACTCGGCCAGATCGATTTCGAAATGGTGCGGCGCCACCGACTGCATCAGGATGATTTCGGCCTCGGATACTCTGGCCAGCTCTTCTGCGCAGGGAAGCGCAGCTTCGCCAAACTCAGAGCCGTCCAGGGGCACGAGTATCTTCTTCATGCAGGGCTTGTTCGCCTTACCGGACTGCTTGTCTGACATAACTTGTCGATGCTATAGTTATATACCCAAATCCCGTTCTGAGGCAAGGAACGATGTATGACTTCCATACCCATACGTTCTTGAGCGACGGTGAGATCTCCCCGGTCGAGCTGATTCGGCGGGCGTCCGAGAAGGGTTACCGTGGCATTGCCCTGACAGACCATGTCGGGGTGGGGTCGCTGGAGAGACTGATCCGCGAGATCGTCGAGGACTGCCGGATTGCCAGGGAGCTCTGGGGCATCGCGGCCATTCCCGGCGTTGAATTGACTCACCTGCCAGCCCGGGCCGTTGCCCAGGCGGCAAGACGGGCGAAGGAGTTGGGTGCCTGGATAGTTGTGGTGCATGGGGAGACGGTAGTCGAGCCGGTCGAGAAGGGCACCAACCTGGCGGCGGTCCGGTCACCCGACGTTGACATCCTGGCGCACCCCGGTCTGATCACCATGGAGGAGGCCAGGTTGGCCGCCAGCAATGGCGTATTCATCGAAGTGAGCGCTCGAAAGGGTCATAGCCTGACGAATGGGCATGTAGTCAAGACTGCACTGGCTGCCGGCTGCAAGATGCTGCTGGATTCCGATGCTCATGACAGCCCCGATCTTCTGTCGCCGGAATTGGCCACTGCCATTCTGCTGGGATCGGGACTGGGAGAAAAGGAGTCAAAGGAAGTACTCGCTGCTAACCCCTCCATCCTTCTCAAGAAACTGCCTCTGACCACCTCTCGATAGATCAGCTTCTCCTGAACTAGGCTCTCCCCATTCTGGATACTCTAGTGCCGCACTTGGGGCAAACGCCTCGTATGGCTGGGCGCTTATTCTTAAGAGTCATCGGCTTGGCGTTCTGGATTTCCACCTTATGTCTACACTTGAAGCAATACGCTTGAGCCATGTTCCCTCCTCTTATTGAGACGCGTTGAACTATAGCCTTCAAGCGCCCAGGTTGTCAAGGGCGGGTGC
>DAIQQD010000134.1:0-1740 GCA_036787015.1 Chloroflexota bacterium | reverse complement strand
AAGGAATGAGAACTGCTGTACGCTGGCTGTGACCTGGGAGTCGTGTCCGCCAAAGCGGCCATTATCGACGACAGTGGCCCCCTGGCTTTCGAGATACTCCCATATACGGGCTTCCCGCAAGAGGCAGCTACTGCAGTCATGGGGAAGGTCCTGGCTCGAGCTGGGGCCGCTCACAGCGAGGTGGCCCGCTTCCTGTCCACGGGCTTCGGAGGCAAAGCGGTTCCTCATTCGGATGGTGCGGTGCCTGATACGGTCTGTCTTCAACGTGCGGTGAGGAAGCTCAACGCCAATGTGAGGACCGTCATCAACGTGGGGGGGCACAGCTTCACCGTCTTCCACATCGACGATACGGGAGGGCTGGGCGAGTCCGCCATAACGGACATGTGCACGGCAGGCATGGGGATGTTTCTGGATGTGGTTTCCACAGCGTTGGAGATCTCGCCGGACGAGATGTCTGGGGAACTGAGTTCATCAGGCAAGCCGCTGTTCATCGACAACCAGTGCCCCATCTTTGCGGAGAGTGAGGCCGTTTCTCTGATCAACGAGGGATACGACAGGTGCGATGTCTTTGCTGGTGTCACTTCTGCCGTGGCCAACAAGATAGCCGGTCTGGTAAGACGCCTGGGCGTAACGCAAGAGGTAGCTATGGTGGGTGGCGTGGCCAAGAATCGCCTCGTGATGGCGATTCTGGAGAAGAACCTGGGGCTCAGGTTTGCCGACCTTGCGGGGATTGACCCCCAGGTAGTCGCGGCGTATGGTGCTGCTCTTCTGGCCAGGGAGGGATGCAGCCTCGACAACCAGAGCCTTAGCAGCACTGCAGCCGAACGTCTTCACAGGGAGGGGAAGCCCTAGATGCTCACTGCCGGATGCGACATCGGTGCACTGACTACCAAGGCTGCGGTCATTCGGGATGGGGTGATTCTAGGGTGTGAGGTGGTGCGATCGAGAGCCAAGGCCCTTCAGTCCGCTACCGACGTGATGGACAAGTTGCTGGGGGGGTTGGGCATTCAGTACGGGCACATCGACTATTGTATCAGCACGGGCTACGGACGAAACCTGGTGCCCTTCGCCCAGCGCAACATGAGCGAGATATCCTGCCATGCCCGGGGTGCCCACTGGCTGATACCAAGCGTGAGGACTGTCATCGACGGCGGCGGACAGGACTGCAAGGCCATACGGGTTGATGGGCAAGGCAAGCTGAGTGACTTCCGGATGAATACCAAGTGTGCGGCGGGGACCGGCAAAGCCCTGGAGTTGATGGCCAGAAGCCTGGGTGTTGAAGTGTCTGAACTAGGGCCTCTTTCTCTCCAAGCGAAGGAACCGGTGATAATGAACAAACCTTGCTGTATCCTGATGCAGATCGAGGTCAAACGCCTCGTTTTTGAAGGAAGAGACCGGGCTGACATTGCAGCCGGCGCCAATGATATGGTGGCTCGTGAGATCATGCACCTCGTGCGGGATGTAGGCCAGGAGAGTGACATCGCTGTGACTGGCGGCGTGGCCAAAAACGTCGGCCTGGTCAGATGCCTTGAGAAGTATCTCGGAGTGGCCTCCGTTCGTTTCAGCGTGGACACGCAGTTGATCGGAGCCATCGGGGCGGCAGTCCTGGCTGCCGACAGATGCTGGGAAGCAGTTGCCGACCGGTCTGGTGATGGAGCGACGCGATGAAAGCAATGAACATCCTGGTCATGGGAGCCGGTGCAGTAGGCAGCGCTGTTGGAGGCTTTCTGGGCAAGGGGG
>DAIQQD010000133.1:2897-6152 GCA_036787015.1 Chloroflexota bacterium | reverse complement strand
TTCGGGGATATCGTAAGGTTGACGCGAGGTGATCAGATTCCCATCCCAAATGACCGCTTCGTCAAACCACAGAGCCCCCGCGTTCTCTAGGTCTATGGCACAATTGAAGGCCATGACGTTACCTTTCGTCTTCTCACTACTTCGGCTGAGATCAACAACTGAGGACCTTGGCAGATGGCAGCCAGCAACCTGCCGGAATCGTGCGCCTTTCTCACCAGATCAATCATGGGCTTGTGCAGCCGCATCTTGTCTGGCGCATAGCCACCCGGGATGATGACGGCATCAAAGTAATCGGCTCTTACCCGGTCGGCATATCGGCATCGACCTTGACCTCGGCTGCACCTCGCTTGCCCTTGTAGCTCTTCTGCGAACCACTGCCAACCACCATCACCCTGGGGCCCCGGCCGCCTTCATGGCTTGGAGCGGCTCGGTAAGCTCGGCATCCTCGAAGTCTTGTTCTGCCAGGATCGGAATCCGCATCCCATCCAGCATGGAGTAATCCCACCATCAGAATCAGCGGTGTCTGGACGCCACGGCAACGCGGTGAGTACCTTCTGGCTTGCCTTGTGCAGGCCAACTGGGCAGCCTTCTCTCTCCTTGCCACTGTCGGAAGCAGCTGATCTCTCCTATCAATGCTTCCGCCACCTGGCAGCCATGGGCCTCAGCCAGGAGTCGGTACATCTCGATACCTGATTGCGCCAGAACATCCTGGCCACGCAGGATGAATACGGGTTCATCCTCACCTATCATTGGAATTTCCAACTTCCCGTATGTCCGAGAGATGGCCATTTCGTCCTCCTTCTTCTGCCACCATCACTTGTAATTCCTTGTCTGACATCGATGTTCGATGCTCTTCGGCCGGCATTAAATGCATTTCCCCTATCGCCATCTCGACTGACGCCAGGGCCCGAACCGTCAACTCTGCGAGCGTCTGTCGATCCTGAGCTTCAACGACCATGATGACTTTTTGCTGTGCCTCCACGTTGTCTGCCAAGACCACGCCCGGCTTGCAGCGCAGAACGGAAGCCACCTCCTCGTGGTATCCCCCCGCTACGTCTACTAGCACGTACACTCTCGCCTTCTGTAGATCGCCTTCTTCTGGCTCTACCCACTTCCTCTACCAACACGGCCATCGCCATTTCCCTCCAACGAGACCTCCCAGGTCACCTGACGATTCTCCATGCGCACAAGGCAAGGGCGGTCAATAGCCTCTTCCTGCCGACCGCAAGGCTACACGTCTACCGTATGCGCTCTGCGCCAGCAGAGGTGCATATTTCCCCGTTTGTTCCGGAGTGTTCGTGCTATCGTTAGCCTGGCGTCTACTGTTCACCACTCTTGGGGGCTCTATCTCGGCCCACTGGAATTGATTTCTGAACAACTTCTCCTCACCACAGAGCCTGCAGACCCCATTACTCAAGGGGTCTGTGGCAACTTCGATAATCCAGTGATGAGAGCAGTTATGCCTCGCGTCACGTGCGGCCGGAACAGGTGCAGCCAACTCGAGATCCCCAAAGACTCGTCCAGACTTTCGCTGCCTTTCCACGTTCACCAAGACTGGCTCGGCGTTCGTTTCTATTGTCTCAGTCAATTGCCGCCTCAATTCCAGAAATCCTCCCTTTCACCAGATTCTTGAACGGGTCATCGCGTGTCTCCACAGTGTCTATTGCCTATGAGTGATCCCTGTCACTCCCTGCACAATCTCTCCGCAATGCCGTCTCGATCCAGACTCCCAGATGACACTTCCAGGTTCTCTTCGAACCTTGCATGTGCTATGTATTCCCTCATGATTCTGCCATACATCATCATGAGTACCTGTCCCAGCTTCTGAGGGTTCAGTTCATGCCAACCAAGAGATCCCTCGATGACCGGCCGGAGTTGACGGTAGGCGTCGTAGTATCCTCCGTCTGCTTCGACCACCTTCTCATCTGGCAGCACGCGCACTTCGATGTAACCTCCGGTACGCAGGTTCCTTTCATCTTCAGTCAACGTTAGGCGAACAGCGGTAGCCTTATCCCCCCGGTAACCAACTGACATTCCGGGATGAGGGTGGTAGTGCTCCAAGTCAACCCAATCGCCAACACGACAGCAGAACGCATCTATCAAGGCTCCAACATGGACAGCCGCGTCAACTAGGATAGCCGCAATGTCGCCCGACGCCTCCTTGTCGCGTTGTTCCAAAGTCCGGTTTCGAGGCAACCTGCTGACTGCGGTTGCTGTCTCTATCTCTAGTAGCGTCTGTTGAGTCATTTCAACTCCCTTCCTTGGAGCGAATGAAGTGCCATTTCAGCCCACACGCTGCCGGCGAGAGCACGCTGTTGCTCCTCGATCCCCCATGACAATCCGTTTGTCTTGAATCCGCGCTCGATACTCCAACTAACGACTTGCGCTCTGTTGAGACACCGCGTCCTGGCCATTTTCCCCGATGCCGCTTTCGGCTGACGCCCCATTTGCCGGCCACATACTTCCAAGTCGAAACATGATTACAGCAAGGACTACGCCCAAACCGTGTGATACCGGGTTCTGTTCGGAGCTCTCGCTGTGATAGCGGCAGGTGATTGGCACCTCACATATGATGAACCCCTTCTTCCTTGCCTTTATCAGCATCTCCACGCTGACACCCATCCGCCGGTCGGTTAGAGTGACGGACTCAATAACACTCCGTCTGTAGGCTCGGAATCCACTCTGGGAATCTGTCACCTTCACCGGTGAGCCTACATTGCACAGCCATGTGATCATCCTTATGCCGAGTTCACGATATCGACGCATATTCGTCTGCGGGGACTGTTTCAGAAGGCGTGAGCCGATGACTATGTCAGCCTCACCTCGCACGATGGGACTGACTAGCGCGGTAATGTCATCCGGCGTGTGTTGGTTGTCTCCATCCAAGGTGACCAGGATGTCAGTGTCGGTTTTCCGCGCCGCCTGAAAGCAGGACGTGATGGCCTCGCCGTAGCCCTTGTTCGAGCCGTGTTCTACTACCAGCGCCCCAGCTGCCCTGGCAGCCGAAGAAGTGCCGTCCTGTGACCCATCGTTGACCACTACCACCTGATCAACGAGTCTTCGCGTTTGGAGAACCAGATCGCCAATGAATTGCCCTTCATTGTAGCAAGGGATGGCGGCTGTGATCTTGGGTCGCAAGAGTTGAGCCCGTGGTGGGAGTCGACTTCGCTCCGGAAAAGGACTCGCTTGGTCCCTTGGTTGTGCAATTGGCTCTTCAATAGCCTCCAATGGGAAGAATTTCAGTGCTCGAATTCT
>DAIQQD010000133.1:0-2797 GCA_036787015.1 Chloroflexota bacterium | reverse complement strand
GTGTCATCTCTCACATACCCATCCAGAAATTCAGGTCCGACTTAAGAAAGTGGCACCACGCCTGCAACCCAACCAAGTATCGCAGGGGTCAGCCCAGTCGGGATATTGGGGGAACTACTTATGTGGGGGGTGCGGGGGATACTTATTTTGACCTTCGGGTATTGCAGATTGCCCTTCAAAGACAGCGCGCGCCCAGTTTTCAGTTGGACCAGTCTTCGGTGGGCAGATCGCCAGGCAGGCCCCGAGCGTATCGCGCTATCAGCTTGCGAAAGTGATACCCGTAGATCGCCAGTGTGATTACGAGGGGTAATGAGCGACGTTTCTTCAACAACGTGGAGATGACCAGGCGCCAGTAGTATCTGCGGCCCTTCTCCTTGATCCCAAGATACCAAATTGACTTCAAGAAGGCTTCCAGGTCAGTTGTCTTCATGCCAGAACGCTTGTGGAAAGCGGGGTGGTGCTCTCTCAATAGGGTGCCGATACGCGCATAGTATTCATGAGGTGAGTAAATCACCGTAAGAATGCGTCTGTAGCCACTGATCAGGGCTTCGTGCCCCATTCTGGGTGTGAAGTTGACCGAGAAATCGGTGTTGTCCCCCGATGACTCCCCAAGCAGGCGATTCTCTCCCTGGAGGCGCTGGTAAAGCCGTGTCCCGCGGGGCGCATTGAGCAGGCCGACCATGGCGGTTACTATGCCAGTCTGCTGAATGAAGTTGATCTGCTTCTCAAAGATGTTGTGCGGGTCGCTATCGAAGCCTACGATGAATCCTCCCTGCACCTCTAGCCCGTGATGTAGCAGCACTCTTACGGATTCCGCCAGATCGCGATTGGCATTCTGGTGCTTGCCGCACTCTGCGAGGCTATCCTCATTCGGGGTCTCAATCCCAATGAACACCCTGTTGAACCCGGCATCCACCATCAGCCGCATTAGCGCCTCATCGTCGGAAAGCCCGATGGAAGCCTGTGTAAACAGCGTAAAGGGATAATTCCTCTCTTTCATCCAATCTGTGATGGCCGGAAGTATCTCAGCCTTCAGCTTTTTCTTATTGCCAATGAAGTTGTCGTCAACAATGAACACACTATTGCGCCAGCCCATGCGGTAGATGGCCTCCATTTCCCCGATCAGCTGCTTCGTGCCTTTGGTCCTGGGGGAATGACCATTGAGTAGGAGTATATTGCAGAAGTCGCAGTCGAAGGGACAGCCGCGTGAATACTGGATGCTTAGCGCGACATACTTCTTGGTGTCGATGAGATTCCAGGCTGGCCCCGGGCTGTCTTTGATATCAGGCCTCTCCTCTGACCAGTAGATATGCCGGGCACTCCTGTTTCCCAGATCTGTCACCAAGTTGGCAACTATTGCCTCGGCTTCACCTAATACAAAGTGATCCACTCCATCGAATTCTTTGTAGTTGGTGGCAAACAGTGGTCCGCCAGCGACTATCTTGGTGTGTAGCCGGTTACAGCGCCTGATGACCTCCCGCGTTGACTGCTGCTGCACGCCCATGGCGCCGAGGAACACGTAATCCGCCCAGGCGATGTCGGCATCCTCCAGATTGTCTGTATTCATGTCGATCAGCTTCTTCTTCCAGTTCGGTGGAAGAGCTGATGCCACGGTCAACAGCCCCAGGGGAGGGAAGGCTGCTCTCTTCGAAATGAATTTGAGGGCATGCTTGAAGCTCCAGAAGGTGTCGGGGTAGCACGGATTGACTAAGAGAATGTTCAATTGCCGCTCCTTAGTTGAGCAATGGTCACTGTTGGGGCCGGCTGAAAACAGCGAGCGGCCGCCTTGCCGGGCTTCTTCTCCACAGTACGCTATGCTGACAGGTACTGACAGTCTCAAGTTCCAGATGGCACCGCTGGGGTCAATGGCTTCATAACCGCCACATGGATTCTCGCTACTATGAATGAGACATCCAGTCCCAGGCATTTGCCTGCTTCTCTGTCGGCCTTGCACTCAACTGTCCGGTTTTCAGCTTGTATGGCTGAGTCTTCCCAATCAACCGCTGGCATTCAACCTGCTCCAGACCCATGTCTGCGTGCTTGTGATCAGTGAATATGTGAAGAAACGCGTCAAGAATCGTGTCACAGTTCATGCCGCAATGGTTACAGTAGTAAGCCTGCATTCCTGAACGCCCTCTTTATGTGTGTTGCCGATCGAACACCACCGGCCGAATTAGTTTGGCAAAGCCCTTCTTGCTCCTATGTTGTCCAAGACTTCTGCTGCAGCTTCTCTGACATGCGCTGACTTGTCGCTTACAGCCTGCTTCAGCAGTTCGATGGCTTTGGCGTCGCGGATTCTTCCTAGGGCCCACACGACTTGTTGCCTAACATCCTCATCGGCATCCTTCAATGCATGAATCAAAGGCTCCACTGCCCTTACATCCCGAATTCTCCCGAGAGCCCAGGCTGCTTCTCCTCGAACATCCTTGCCTGAATCGAGGAGGGCTCGGATCAGAGACTCCACCGCCCTGGCATCACTAATCTTCCCCAAGGCCCAGGCCACTTCCTCTCGGACGTCCTCATCGTCATCCTCCTCAAGCAGCTCAACGAGAGCTTCGACAGCGCGGGGGTCGCCCATGGCACCGAGGGCCGAAGCTGCTTCTTGACGAACATAGCAATCTTCGTCGGCAAGGGCTCTGACCAGAGCACCGACGCTTCTCACATCTCCTGCAACATCGCTTACCATTTCCACCTTTCTGGTTCAGATGCCTGGCCCCGAGTTTGCCCAGCTTGAGTGAACCACAATGCCTGTACGGCTCCTTGGCATCGGAGAAGACTCACTAAGGCTGGAATCAGT
>DAIQQD010000132.1:0-6182 GCA_036787015.1 Chloroflexota bacterium | reverse complement strand
ATCCTCAGATCATCTTCGAAATCACGTATCAGCGCGAAGTACGGATCGAAGAGCGCCATCGGCTATCAACTTAGCGCCAGATCGGCCCGCCCGATCTCCTTCAGATACAAGGGGTATCTCTTGTAGAGCGGCTCTATCACGGGCAGGAGCTTCAGGATCTTGGGAATAGGCCCGCGGGCGACGATGGTCTTGGTGGTCAGGGCCTTGGCCAGGTTGATCTGACCATGCCAGAACTTGTGACCGTTGTCTGCGGTGAGAGTGAAAGTGGCGGTCGGATTGATCGTTTCGTCATTGGCATAGACTCCGAACGGGTCTTTGGTGAAGTCCAGCGTAAGCGACAGCACCGGTTCCCGCCAGACGAACTTCACTATCAGCCCCATCTCAGCCATCTTCCTTTGTATCTCCAACAGCACCGGGTCTTTGCCGGCGACACCCTCCGACATCTTGCGGAAGAAGCCGCCAAGTATCTGATCACACTCCTGGGAATCCTTGAAATACGACATGCTCCCTCCTCTCAAAAAGGTCCTGTTCGGTCTAGGCCTGCTTGCCGCTCCGCTTGAGATGCTTCTGCCTGGCTATCACGGCCGCGCCGATGGCCCCCACCATCTGGGGGTCTATGCCATCGGGAAAAGTCTTGACCTTGATACCCAGCTTGCGCTCCAGTTCATCGACTACGCCGGCGTTCTTGGCCACGCCGCCGGTGATGACCACATCTTCCACCAAACCCATTCTCTTGGCCAGCGCCGCCACGCGGATGGCCACCGATTGATGCATGCCCTGGACGATGAAAGCCAGGGGCACCTCCTCGTTGACCAGGTTGATGACTTCTGATTCGATGAAGACACTGCACATGCTGCTCAGGCTGGCAGGCTGGTAGCTGGCGCTGGCGTGCAGCTTTGCCAGGTCCTTGACACTGATCCCCAGAGTGCGGGCGATGAAATCCAGGAAACGGCCTGTTCCGGCGGCGCACTTGTCATTCATACCGAAATCGAGCACCTCTCCGACTGCATCCATGACGATCACCTTGGTGTCCTGTCCGCCGATGTCGATGATGGTGCGCGCCGAGGGCAGCAGTATCCTGGCCCCTTTGCCGTGAGCGGAAAGCTCGGATATGTTGTCGTCCGCAAAAGAGACCTTGGCCCGCCCGTAGCCCGTGCCGAAGACACAGGCCACGTCTTCCGCCTTGATGCCGGCCTCCTGCAGGACCTTCTCGTAGCATTCCCGCGCCGTCGCCCTCGGGTTGGTGGTGCTGGGTCCAATAGAGCAGGGGCCCAGGTGGTCATCGATCCACAGGGCGGCCTTGCTGGTCGTGGAGCCGATGTCTATCCCGGCGGTGATCAAGGTCAAGCCGCCTCCTTCCTGGGCCGGACCACATCTTCCACAAAGTGAGTAATGTGATCTTGAATCGTTTCCACCGGAGTGACCCGCGGGTCGAACATGTCGAATTCAAAGTAAAGGAGAGGGATCCCCGCTTCTCTCGAGGCCTCCCGGAACAACCCGATGCCGCCGAGTCCGTGCTTGCAGGCGACGTGCCCGGCGAAGATGCCGAAGTCAGCCTGATAGTCCGCGCACAGCCGCAGGTAATCGTCAATGAAGGAGTCGATCGGCCCTTTGAACTGCCGTGACATCGGCAGCACGCGGAGGTCCTTGCGCGCCAGTCCTTCCAGCATTGACTCTTGAGTTGAAGTGTCGATGAACGCCTCCGATGCATAGTAGCCGAAGAGGTCCATGGGTATCACCAGCTTCAGCTCGCTCTCCATCCAGTCGTAGAACTGCAGGTCCCACCACACCGGGTCCTGATACCAGACGGCGCGGTACGACTCCCCGCCTTCGACGGAACTCTCGCCCCGCTCGATGCGCTCCTTGGCCTCATCGCGGAACCCCTTGGCGATGGCGGTGCCTTCCGGATCGCCGGAGAAGGCCACCAGCAGAGCGGTGTTGAGAGCGACCAGCTTGCTCACCTGCGGGCACGGTTTGTGCCGCCGGAGCTCATTCCAGTCGCGCAGGTATTCCCCCGTCCGGTTAGATTCCTCGCAGACCTCTTTGAATCTGTCCCAGTCAAACTTCCTGCCCGTGTGCTCCTCGAGGAAGGGGATGCCCTCGCGCAACTGCTTCGCCAGGTACTTGACCTCGCGGTCGCCCGAAAGGTATGGAATGTCCATCAGACGCATGGGCTTGCCGGTCAGTTCTGTCAGCGCCTTGATGGCCGCGATCTGAGAGTCGCAGGGCGTGTTGTGGTATAGCATGCAGCACGGTTGAGGATAGAGGTCCTTGAGAGCAGCGCCTATGGCGGCCTTGTCGATGGAGCAGACCTCCGGGGCTACCCCGTGGGCTTCCGCCGTGTCGATCAGGTCCGTGGTGTACTTGACGTCCCCCAGCAGGTCCTGCAGAACCGTCAACACCTCGATCGGCATGGGCTGAACACCTGGCAGGCCTCTGATCAATTCGGGCGAGCAGCCGCAGTTGTGCCAGACAATCGGCCTCCCCTCGTCGATGGCCGCAAACAGGTCATCGGTGAACTGACGAAATCCCTTGATGACCGAATTCATCCCCTTCGACTCGGGGTCCTTTTCGTAGAGGTCAAGCAGCCCGTTGGCCCCTTCGTACACCATCTCCCAGTCAACCTGACGCTCTCTTCCCAGTATGGCCATCTTGACCTCCTTCTGCTCCCTACCCTGTTGGAGTCACTTGCCGATCTTCTCCAAAAACGCTTGAACGCGGGTCTTCACCTGTCCGGAAGCCGGAACCTGATACTCCCGGTCCAAGGCCAGGAAGGGTATGCCTTCCTTCCTCATCCTCCAGTACAGGCTATGTGCGTCGCCGGCCCAAGGGTCGCAGAACTTCATCCTCTGAAAGATGATGCCATCAGCCTTGAACTCCCTGACGGTGTCCTTCAGCATAGCCACCTGCTGGTCAAAGCACTCGACCATGCGGGCGCAGGGCACCTGGAAGAACCGGTGACGCGCTATGCGCTCCAGCGGGTCGCCCGCTTCATCCGGTATGGGGTCGCCAAAGGAGCGCTGGCCGAAACAGACCACCTCCGCCACCGACAGGGCCCCCTGCTGCTCTATGCCTGCAAGGAATTCGGGGTTGTCCATCTCGCCGCCGGTGATGATGACCCGCGCTCTGTAATCTCCGTTTCCCTTGGCGCTGCCGAGATGCCGCAACAGCTCGTCCATCATGGCATTGAACTGCTGTCTGGGCATGAGATGAGCCGCTGTGGTCACGGTCAGGGCCTCCTCGCCGATGATGGGCGGAGCATCCTTCTTTCGTAGCTCATAGAGCTTCCGGATGCGCTCCCTGGTTTCATTGTGCAGGGCGATGGCTTCATTCAGCTTCTGGTCCGAAATGACCACCCCGAAATGGTTCTCGATCTCCCCTTTCAGCCGCCTCAGTTCGGACAAGTACCACTCAAACAGTCGCTCCTTGGGAGCACGGGGAATCGAGATGAAGGCATGGAAGGGAAGCTTCACCTTCTTCTCGAAGAGATCGCCGGCGCGGCGGATGTGGTCGCAGTTCTGGGCCAGCACCACCCCGCTGAGGAAATCCATCTCTCCCCGCAACGCCAGGCTCATGGTCTGGCGGACGAAGGTGCAAAGCCTGGCGCTCATGTAGGCATCGCCCTCAGAGCTGTCCCGGCTGCCCGCTCCCCGGATCCGGTAGGGGAGGAAACCGGCGGCGGTGAAAAGCTCCTCCGGTATGTAGGAGCAGTAGTAGCCCATCACCTTGTTCCCGGCGTTCACCCATTCATCGAGGTAGGCGTTCCTGGGCTTCTGGATCACCTCCTGGAAGGTCTTCAGCAGTTCGTTCTTTCCCACAGGCATTCCTCCGTCCCAGTCACTCGAAGAAGACTCTCTACGCCAGTCTGATAGCCTCGAATCATAACGGCAGGTCCCAGAACGGCCGGCACACGTCAAAGCGGCCAAGCTGGGCTCCTCCCTCCCAAAGTTGGATGATCTTGCAGTCGCGCCAGTACTTCTCGATATTGCACTCCCTGACGTAGCCGTAGCTGCCCATCAGCTCCATGCCGCGGTTGGTGACCATGACTGCCATATCGGCGGCGTACACTTTGGCCATGCTGGCATAGGAGAGCTGCTCCAGAGAGTGGACGGCCCCATACTCTTCCGGATGGTCGAAGCGGTATGATCCGCTCAAGTAGGTCATCCGGGCCGACTCTATGCCTATGGCCATGTCGGCCAGCATGCAGGTGGCCACCGAATGATTGCGGATGACCTTGCCGGCCTTGCCTACCACTCGATCGCCGGTGAAATCCATGACAGCTTCAAACGCACCCTGGGCGTTGCCCACCGACATGGCCGCACTGGCCAGTCTCCCGACGGTCAAATTGGCATGGAAGTACTTCGCATCTTCTCCCGGGCCGGACAATCGGAACTCCTTTGGCACCCGGACGTTCTCCATGTAGGTGGTAGTGTTGCGGTCCGCGGCCATGCCCGCTTTCCGCTCGAACTTGCCGAAAGACAGCCCTTTCGCATCCCCGGGCACGTAGATGAGCGCAATGCCCTCGTCGCCCGACTGGGGATCAGTCGTGCAGATCATGAGATAAGCATCGGCGATGCCGGAGTTGGAGGCCCAGATCTTCTGGCCGTTCAATACCCACTGGTTGCCGTCCAGCTTCGCCGTGGTGCGGATCTTCCGTCCCTCCATCCCCGGGTTCTCGATGTCACAACCGCCGCCGCCTGAAGAACCGCCGGGCTCGGTCATGTTGAAACAACCGATCTTCACCTCATCACCGCAGAAAATGGGGCCGAAGTGGTCCAGTACTGCCTGGTTCCGGACCCACCAGACAACTGGTATGAAGGGCCACAGCGTGCAGGCCAGGGCGACGGCGATGCCGGAGTCGCCGCGGGCGACCTCTTCCAAAGGCAGGCCCATGGTAACCGCCGAGCGGATATCGGAACCGCCGTATTTCTCGGGGAAAATGGCCTTGATGAAGCCGAGGTTAGCTAGGCCCTGCATGATCTCTTTGATAAGAGCATGGTGTTCGTCATCGTCTATCTGCTGTCTGACCGGCATGATCTCCTGTTCCACGAAGTCACGGGCCAGGCTGCGGAGGATGAGGTCTTCCTCCCTGCAGAGCGTTTTCAGGATGCTGTGCTGATACATCGTCGCCCTCCCCAGCAGAATTCCGGAAATCCTCGAGCTACCGTTGGGCCTTGTGAATCCCCCGACACTGGGTGAAGCGCCGCCTTGAATCAGTTGAAGAAGAATCGAAAGGACGGGAGAGCGCTCAACGAGGAAGGACCGCAGTCGAGAAGAATAGCACCCTCCTTCACCCCACCCATGTGATGCCGAATGTTATAGGAATTCAATATCTGAGTCAAGGCCAATTGTGCTTCGCTGAGAACGGAATGAGGGGGTTGTTCACCCCGTGGGCAGCCAAAGCAACACGCCGACGCAGGCCCCAACGCCAGGGTCACAGACTGAAGGTCAGCTTGAAGGTTCGAGTTCTGTACTTCGTACACCATGGCCCACCATATTCATGTCTGCTTAAGAAAATCTGCATCTGTCAAGCAAGAGTGACGCAGAAGTGGGTAGGTCAGTTCACGGGCTTGACATCCTTGATGACTGCACCATAGGATTCGCACAACCGCTGAAGCGGGACAAAAGGCAATCTTTACTTAGTACATTCGGGGAGAGACGTTGCCATGAGAGAGCTGTTGAGGACTCCTGACGAACGTTTTCACAATCTTCCGGGATTTCCTTACTATCCGCTCTACATCGATGGTTTGAGAGGCTTTGAAGGCCTTCGGATGCACTACGTGGATGAAGGTCCTAGAAACGCCGGCGACATCTTCCTGTGTCTGCACGGCGAACCAACCTGGAGTTATCTTTACCGGAAGATGATCCCACTTTTCGCGGCTGCTGGCCATAGGGTAGTAGCTCCTGATTTCTTCGGTTTCGGACGTTCGGACAAGCCTGTAGACGAAGCAGAGTATACTTTCGACTTTCATCGTAACGCGCTGCTTGCCTTTGTTGAATATCTGAATCTCAAGAACGTCACCCTTGTTTGTCAGGATTGGGGCGGAATCCTTGGGCTCACTTTGCCCATGAGCTTGAGCGATCGTTTTTCCCGTCTCCTGATCATGAACACAACTCTCGGCACAGGAGACGTTCAACTCACCAAAGGCTTTCTAGATTGGCGCGCGTGGGTCAGGAAGAAT
>DAIQQD010000131.1:0-6188 GCA_036787015.1 Chloroflexota bacterium | reverse complement strand
TGGGTGTAGGCTATGTGCCAGAGGGAAGGCAAATCTTCGGGTCCATGTCGGTGACGGACAATCTCATAATGGGGAGCTATCCCCTGTACACCCGGAAATGGTTCCGCAACCTGGGGTACGCACCCTGGGCTCTGCGCGACAACCTGGTCAGGCCCAACCTAGAGAAGGTGCTCAAGCTCTTCCCCAAGCTGGGAGAGCGCCGCAAGCAGCAGGCGGGGAGCCTGAGCGGCGGAGAGCAACAGATGCTGGCCATCGGCCGGGCGCTTATGTCCTCCCCCAAGATCCTCCTCCTGGACGAGCCTTCTCTGGGACTGGCGCCAATGCTGGTAAAGGAGATCCTCTCGCTTCTGGCCAAGTTGAGGGACGAGGGCATGACCATCCTGCTGATTGAGCAGGACGCCGTGGCCGCCCTGAAGATCGCCGACCGGGGCTACGTCATGGAGAGGGGCCGCATAGTGCTCGAAGGCAGTGCTGCGGAATTGCTGTCAAATGCCGGCGTGAAGCAGGCGTATCTGGGCAAGTCCAGAGGTTAAGGTGAAGATGAAGAGTCTGCTATCCGGTAACGAGGCCATGGCTCTGGGAGCGCACCATGCCGGCCTGAGCGTGGCTGCCGCTTATCCAGGGACTCCCAGTACGGAGATAATGGAGAACCTGGCCAAGATGGCGGACATCTACGTCGAGTGGTCCACCAATGAGAAGGTAGCCATGGAAGTGGCCATGGGAGCTTCGTACGGCGGGGTGCGGGCCATGGCCATCATGAAGCATGTTGGCCTGAACGTGGCCGCCGACCCGTTCTTCGCTGCTTCGGTGACCGGGGTGCGGGGCGGACTGGTGGTCATATCCTGCGATGATCCGGGCATGCATAGTTCCCAGAATGAGCAAGACAACCGTCAATTCGCCCGGTTCGCCAAGGTCCCCATGCTCGAGCCCAGCAACAGCCAGGAAGCCTATGACCTGATGGCCTCGGCGTTCCAGATAAGCGAGGAGTTCGACACACCCGTGCTGTTCCGCAGCACCACGCGCATCTCCCACTGCAAGACGGTGGCCGAGGTCCAGGAATCGCCCGAGATAGACCGCAAGCGGCCCGAGTTCATACGCGACCCGCACAAGTTCGTGATGGTTCCTTCCAATGCCCGACCCAGGCATCCCCTGATGGAAGAGCGCATTAGGAAGCTGTCCTCGTATGTGGAAACGTTCCCGCTCAACGAAATCATTCTTCAAGACCGCAGCCTGGGCATAATATCCAGCGGCGCCGCGTACCAGCATGCCCGCGAGGTGTTCCAGGGGGCCAGCTTTCTCAAACTGGTGACCACTTACCCACTGCCGCAGACCCTCATCCGCAGATTCGCCCTAGACGTCAAGAGGATCCTGGTGGTGGAAGAACTGGACCCGTTCATCGAAGACATTCTGAGAGCGATGGCCATGACTGTGATGGGCAAAGAGGTCGTCCCCATCATGGGCGAACTCAATCCTCAACTCCTGGAGGAGAGAGCTGCCATTGCGGGCCTCATTCCGAAACCGGCCGCGCTTTATGCAGCGAAGAAGTCTGTCCGCGAGCTGCCATTGAGGCCTCCGCTGCTCTGCCCAGGGTGCCCGCATGCCGCCACCTCCTACGCCCTGAAGAGGCTGGCCTTCTACCATACCCAGCCCGAAGAGGAGTCGGCTTCGGGCAGAAAGGCCGTGGCCCGCAAGCGCCAGGGCATCATAGCTGCCAGCGACATCGGCTGCTACACCCTGTCGGTCTATCCGCCGCTGCTGGCTCTGGACACTTGCGCCTGCATGGGTGCCAGCATCGGACAAGCTCATGGCCTAGAGAAGGCCGGCGTCACCAACAGGATAGTCAGCGTCATCGGCGATTCCACGTTCCTCCATTCAGGCATCACCAGCCTGGTGAACGCGGTCTACAATGAGGGCCGCGGGACCACCATCATTCTGGACAACGGCACCACGGCCATGACGGGGCACCAGGGGCACCCGGGCACCGGCACATCGGCCAGAGGAGACAAGGCGCCAAGAGTGGTCATAGAGGACCTGGTGCGGGGCATCGGCGTCCGGGACGTCAATATCGTCAACGCCTTCGACCTGCCTCTCATCGAAGACACCATCAAGCGCTGCGTGGAGACCGATGAGCCTTCGGTGATCATCATCAGAGGGGCCTGCCCGCTCCACGTCAGGGGGAAGGGCAAGCCTCTGACTATCGATCTGGCGCAATGCGACAAGTGCTTCAACTGCCTTAGAGTCGGATGCCAGGCCATAACCAGAGAGGGCAATGAGATCCGCATCGACGCCGCCCTATGCGTGGGTGACAGGTGCGCCGTGTGCTCGCAGGTCTGTCACCAGAAAGCCATCCGGGTGAAATGAAGAAGACCGACATTCTCATGACCGGTGTGGGCGGACAGGGTGTGATCCTGGCCAGCGATGCGCTGGCCGAGATCGCCATGAAAGCCGGCCACGACGTCAAGAAGTCCGACTCTCTGGGCATGTCCCAGAGGGGCGGCAGTGTGGTCAGCCACCTGAGGCTGGGCCGCCAGGTATTCTCTCCGATGATAAGGGAGGGAGAGGCGGATTTCCTGCTGGCTTTCGAGAGGCTGGAGGGCGCCCGCTGGGCAAACTACCTACATGAAGGGAGCGTGGCCATTATCAACGATCTGGCCATTCCGCCGCTTTCCGTGGTAGGCGGCGCGTCAGCCTATCCCAGCACCGCCGAGGTAGAAGAAATCCTCCGCCGGTATACGGACTACCTGTTCATCATTCCCGGCACCCAGATTGCCCAGGAGATGGGCAACCCGCAAGTCCTCAATGTACTGCTGGTGGGTTTCCTGTCGGTCTTTCTGGACATTGAAGAACAGAGCTACATTGAGGATCTCTCGCAGCGGGTGCCGCAGAAGGTCCTGCAGTTGAATCTGAAAGCCTTCGCCAGAGGCCGAGAAGAAGCACTGGCAAGAACGCAAGGCAAGTAACGCTGATCTAGGAGGCAAGCCGAATGATCTGGAGTCCGAAGTTCGAGACCATGCCCAGACCGGAGCTGGAGAAGCTGCAACTGGAGCGCTTGAAGGCTCTCGTAGCGCGAGTCTACGAGAAGGTGCCTTTCTACAGGCAGGCGTTTCAACAGAAGAGCATAACGCCCGATAGCATCAAGAGTCTGGCCGATCTGTCCAAGCTGCCTTTCACCAGCAAGCAGGACTTCCGGGACAACTATCCGCTGGGTCTGCTCGCAGTGCCGATGGAGCAGGTATGCCGCGTGCACGCCTCGAGCGGGACTACCGGCAAGCCGGTGGTAGCTCCCTACACAGCTAACGACCTGCGCATGTGGACGGAGGTGATGGCCCGGACGCTCACCAGCGCCGGCGTCACCAAGAACGACGTGATGCAGAACTCTTATGGCTACGGTCTGTTCACCGGCGGACTGGGCTTTCACTACGGCGGCGAGAGGGTGGGGGCTACCGTAATTCCGACCTCCACGGGCAACACGAAGAGGCAGCTCATGCTAATTCAGGACATCGGCACTTCCGTCCTTACCTGCACCCCTTCGTACACTCTCATCCTGGCGGAAGGCGCCAAGGAAATAGGGTTGGACTTGAAAACCACCAAGCTCAGGCTGGCCGTGTGCGGCGCTGAACCCTGGTCGGAACAGATGAGGGCGGACATAGAGGCCCGGCTGCCCATCAAGGCCATGGACATCTACGGACTGACCGAGATCGTGGGACCGGGCGTCTCAGTCGAATGCGAAAACCGGTGCGGCCTGCACATCTTCGAGGACAACTTCCTGCCCGAGGTAGTCAACCCGCAGACCGGGGAACGGCTGCCATATGGCGAGAGAGGTGAACTCGTATTCACGACGCTGACCAAGGAGGCCCAGCCTGTTGTCCGGTTCCGAACCAGGGACATCACCACGCTCAATGCCGAGCCCTGCAAGTGCGGACGCACCCTGGTGCGCATGACGAAGGTGACCGGCAGAACAGACGACATGCTCAAGATCCGCGGTGTCAACGTTTTCCCATCCCAGATCGAAAGCATTTTGCTTCAAGTTGAAGGCGTGGAACCGCAGTATCTCATCATCGTCGACCGCGAGCGCCACCTTGATGACCTGGAAGTATGGGTCGAGGTCTCTGAGGATGTCTTCTCAGATGAGATGAAGAGGATGGAATCCCTGAAGAAGAAGGTGACCGACGAACTGGAAAGCACGCTGGGCATTGGGGTCAAGGTGAGACTGGTAGAGCCGAAATCCATAGCCCGGACGGAAGGCAAAGCCAAGAGAGTCGTGGACAAGCGCGAGTTGGGACTGAAGTAGCGAGGAGGCCAGACAATGAAGATAAAGCAGGTATCGTGCTTCGTGGAAAACCAGCCGGGCAGGCTGGAGGCCTTGTTGGAGGCGCTGAAAGGCCAGAACATCAACATCCGGGCCCTCTGTGTGGCCGAGACCTCCGAGTACGGAATAATGCGCATGGTACTCTCAGACACCGTCAAGGGAGTCGAAGCATTGAGAAAGGCCGGCTTCACCGTCAAGGAGACTGTCGTGCTGCAGAAAGACATGCCGGATCAGCCGGGCGGACTTCTGGATACGGTGGCGAAGCCATTGGCCAAGGCGGGCATCAACCTGGAGTACTTCTATGCCTTTATCGACCCTACTCCGGGCAAGGCCAGCGTTGTGCTGAAGGTGAGCGACCCGGACAAAGCCGAGAAGGTGATGAGCCAGTAGGTGCGTGTTCACCCTCTCCCTAACCTTCTCCCATCGAGGGAGAGGCACCGTGATGGCTGGGGGAGTTCGATTTGACTTCACATAGCCGCAGATACCTTGTCGTTGATCTGAACAGTCAGAAGACCGAAGTGCGGGAGTTGCCCGAGCGCCTGCTCAGGGACTATCTTGGTGGAGCAGGGCTAGGCACGCGTCTTCTCCTGGAGTGGGTTAAGGCTGGCGCTGATGCGCTGAGCCCAGACAACCCTATCGTGTTTGCCTGCGGCGGGCTCTCGGGCACTATGGCCCCGGCCTCCGCCTGCCACGCCGTGGTCACCAAGTCGCCCCTCACCGGTTTCCTGAGCACCTCTGTGTCTTCGGGCCTGTGGTCACTGGCCCTGAAGAGAACCGGATTCGACGCTGTTGTTGTTACCGGCGCAGCTTCCGCTCCCGTGTACCTGTTCATCGATGACAGTCAGGTCCATTTCCGCAAGGCGAACTCCCTGGCAGGCAAGGGCTGCCTGCAGACGGAAGCCGTCATCAGGAGGGAATCCGGCGACAGCCGCGTTCAAGTGGCCTCCATCGGCCCCGCCGGTGAGTCCCTGGTCCGCTTCGCCACCATCAAGGATGGGCACCGCCTACCCCACCGGGGTGGGGCGGGGGCGGTCATGGGTTCGAAGAAGCTCAAGGCCATCGCCGTCAGGGGCACCCGGCCAGTCTCCGTGCCGGACATCGGCAATATGCGTGATGCCTGCGCCGATCTCAACACCCATGTTCACCAAAGCGCCGCTTCCAGCGGCAGCCGGTTGGCCCCTGCGGCCTGCCTGCTTTCCGGCAGCGGGCCGTGTTCGCTGCCCACCCGCAACTACCAGCAGGCCATCGCCGAGGGCGCCGGGAGCCTGGCTGCAGAATGCGCCAAGCGAGAGTACCTGCTCAAGGTCATCGCCTGCCCTACGTGCCCCGTTGCCTGCCAACATGTCTACCGGGTGACGGAGGATCCGCACTCCGACGAGCAGGTTGTGCTGGATAGGGAAGCACTGGCCGCCCTCGGTCCGCTGTGTGGGATGTACCACCTGCCGGTCATATTGAGAGCCGTCGAGCTATGTCAGTCTTGCGGCCTTGATCCCGTGAGCGCGGGGGTATGCGTCGCCTGGGCCATGGAGTGCTTTGAACGTGGGCTGCTGTCCAGCAAAGACACGCAGGGGCTGGATCTCTCCTTCGGCAGCGCTGATGGTGTGGTGGAGACAATCCGCAAGATCGGACAGCGGAACGGCCTCGGCGGTCTGCTCGCCGAGGGCGTCAAGCGGGCCTCAGCCAACCTCGGCCAGGGTTCCGAGAACTGGGCCATGCACGTCAAAGGGCTGGAAGTCGCCGGCTGCGACCCCAGGATGGAGAAGAGCCTGGCACTGGGCCTGGCAGCGGGCCTGAGACCACCGACGCTCGATGACGGCGACGGCCATTTGCCATCGAGCCTCAAGGACGAAGAGGACTTGGCCGCGGCGGGTGATTCAAT
>DAIQQD010000319.1:0-1740 GCA_036787015.1 Chloroflexota bacterium | reverse complement strand
CTTGACCCGGCGGAGAACCGGAAGCTGCCGGTGAGTTCAGCCAGGACTTCGCTGTCTTCGTTCCTGATGAGGTAGCTGTCTCGGTTGACGGCGGTCACGCGGGCGACACTGCAGTCAGGCCTCTGCAACTCCTCTTGCTTCTCTTGAAACCATGGGTCAAAACCGAGTTCTTTCAGTTCCACGCTCTGTGGTCTCCGATAGTGGTTGCTGGTAGCACCCGACGTCATTGTCTGGGCTTGCTCCACTGATGGCTCGTCTGATCTGAATTGTATGTTCAGGTGAGAGAGGCGTCAACTGAGCGAGCTCAATCGAGGGCCTTGTTGACACCGCTTCCTGTTCCGTGATTGAATTGTGGCCTTGATAAGGAGGTCGCATGTCTAAGAGTGAAATCCTGGCTCTGATTAACGCCAACCCTGCCTGCCATCTGGCCACGGTGGAGGGGAACGCGCCCCATGTCCGCGGCATTCTCTTGTACCGGGCCGACGAGGACGGTCTGGTCTTTCACACGGGCAATATGAAGGACCTGCACCGGCAACTGTCCCAGAATCCCAGGGCGGAGTTCTGCTTCAATGACTACCAGAAAGGCATCCAGGTAAGGGTCAGCGGCAGCGTCGAGTTGGTGGACGATATGGCGCTGAAGAAGGAGATCGTGGCCAAGCGCGACTTCCTGAAGCCATGGGTGGAGCAGCAGGGCTGGGACATGCTGGTGGTCTACCGGCTGAAGAAGGGCCGTGCCACCACTTGGACCATGCAGACCAACTTCGATCCGAAGACCTACGTGGACCTGTGATCTTGCCTCGGGGGCACACTGCCCGATCGACCCACTGGCCCCAAATCCCCCTTGTCCCCCTTTGCCAAAGGGGGATTCTAGGGAGTTCGAGAGACTCGGGGACACCCGAACCCCGGCAGCATTCTGCTGCACCATCTCCATCTCATCCTGTCGTCCCTCGGAGGGCCACGCTCCGTCGTGGCCGCGGAACGGAGGATAGTGAGGCTCGCGGAGGCGATTCCCTCTCCCTTGATGGGAGAGGAGAGGATAGGAGAGGGTGAAACAACACCTCCGGGGTAAGGACTTTGCCCTGCGTCTCCCTTGAGATGGCCTTCTGCCCTGTGCTCCTACGTCGGCCAATCGTCCGGGGTGCCGATGTGGTGGCCGGTCTTCAGGTCGACCCAGGCGCAGTGCACCTGCGCCTGGACCAGGAGTTCCCCGTCTTCCGCCCGGCGGATCAGGCAATGCCGCAGCGCGGTAGCGCGCTTGGTGTCTGAGTACCAGGTGGCGATGTCCAACTCGTCGCCCATCCTGGCCGCCTGGCGGTATTCGATGCGATGACGTTGGGTCAGAATGGCGGATTTCTCCTCTGTCATGCGCTCCACTGACCAGCCATGCGCCTCGGCCAAACGTGCTCCCGCTTCCTCGACATACGCCAGGTACACGGCGTTGTTGACGTGCCACATCATGTCGATGTCGTGCCATTCCACATGCCTGGTGATGGAGAACACGTCGGCTGGAGGAGTGGGCGCTGCCGGGAAGCGTTCCCGGGGAGTGACCCCTCTGGGCTGTCCGTCAGGGCAGAATGCCCGCTGCATTTCATCCGGCACCGTGGCTGGCTGCAGTGTCTCCGCGTTGACGTAGACCCAGTCCGTGACGGCCTGGGCGGCCAAATGCCCGGTCTGAGCGGAAGTGAACTCGTACGCCCGCCGCGAACGGAATCGCCGGAAGTCCAGGACCCACGTCTTGAT
>DAIQQD010000318.1:0-1757 GCA_036787015.1 Chloroflexota bacterium | reverse complement strand
TCCTTCGGCACGATGTCCAGCAGATAGGTCGGTATGTCCACTCCAGCCAGCAGGGCGGCAATCTTGCTGCCCATGACGCCGGCACCAAGAACAGCGGCCTTTCTGATCGTCATCTTTCTTTCTCTCATGGCGCCTCCGTAGGTGTAGATTTGGGCACTAGAACAGACGCGGCGTGCGCGGTTTGCGGGAAACGACGGGAATGCAATGCCAGACCAACAGTGAACTCTTTCACCATCCCCCCTTCGCGGGTGCTATTGGCGGCCTGGAGTCGCGCGCCAGGAATACATCCTCAGACTCAGGGACTTTCGGATGCGTCCTGACAACCGTAATATACCACAGTCTGTCTACGTCAAAAAGTCCCGGGGTTGTGCAAACGCCTGCATTGACCTCTGTCTTCTGCGTCGGCTTTGCCAGCCGATGCGATCGCCGACAACGATGCCACTTGACTGGGCGAGCGCGCAGGCGCAATGATGTACGCAGATGCGATGCACGAGTGCACCACACCTTGCTTGGCGTTGCAGAGGCAAAGCCAGGGAGACTGGCTTGGCAACAAGGAATAGGGAGTCAGCGGCATGAGCGGCGGAAAAATCGCGCTTCTGGTCTTCGGGATTATCTTCCTCGTGGGCGCGCTGGTGTTGATGGCGGGCGGAGGAGGCCTGATGTGGTTGGGCAAGACCCTGGAGAATGACAATCCGTTGTTCGCCTCCCGGGAAACTCACCTGAGAAGAGCTGATTCCTACGCCATTGTTACAGAGCCCTTTGGAATAGACTGGTACGACGAGAGTGAGGGACAGCGCTGGGGGAGCGATTTCGTCACGGTGGAGATTGAAGGTGAGAGCCAGGATCTCTCAAAAGGGATCTTCATAGGCATAGCCAGAGAAACGGATATCGATGACTACCTGAGTGGCGTCCAATACTATGAGATAGTGGAATGGAGCAGCGATCCATTCGATGACCCGGAAGTCGACTACCGCCTGCACTCCGGCAGCCTGACACCTTCAGACCCAACCACCGAGGCGTTCTGGGAGGTAGCCGCCCATGGGTCCGGCCGGCAAACCGTCGAGTGGCAGCCGGAGATGGGCCGATGGATGCTCGTCATCATGAATGAGGACGGATCGGCAGGCATCGACGTGAGCGGAGAATTGCGTGCTCAGTTGCCGTGGTTGTTCTGGCTTGGTCTGGGCCTGCTACTAGTGGGGGTACTGGCGCTGGTTGGCGGGGTCATCATGGTCTACTTCGCAGCGAGGAGTCCGAAGCAACCCGTCATACCCACGCAGACCCCCGCCTAGTCTGCCAACGTGCCCGTGGCTGATGAACAGCTGCACAGTCTCCCGTCTGCCACGGTGTCACAGCTTGATCAGGGACTTCCCGAAATCCTTGACCCGCTTCGGCCTATTGTCCCGGCCCAGCTCGATGGCATGGCCCTCATCCTTCAAGCGGGCCGCCTGAGCTTCCGCGCCACCGGGATACTTGGGGTTCAGCTCGCCGCCGGATTTCAGCGTCCGCCAGTATGGCGTGAGGTCTTTCTTGCCCTCCGACTTCGCTTCCTCCGCTGCTTTGGCCGCGATGCTGGCGAAGATGCCGGTCGTTATGGGACAGCCGATAGTTGCACCATGCCTCCGGGCCAGCGCGGCCCGAATGTCGTTGATGGTAGTCACCTTGCCCCTGGGCACCTTCCTCATGAGTTCGTCCACTTCCTTCGGGGCCGGAATGACGCAGGTGCCCGTACCCCACCGCTGGCTCATCCTGTCGTTGAT
>DAIQQD010000317.1:0-1763 GCA_036787015.1 Chloroflexota bacterium | reverse complement strand
CCTCCTGCGGCTACCCGGCAGAGCCGGGGCTGGTGATCCGAACGCGCTCGCCGCGTATCGACCGGATCAGGCGGGCGATCATCGAGCTGGTGGCACCGCAGGCCACCACGGATGGCGACCTCGGCGGCGACCTCAAGAAACTAGCCGATGAGTATGGCGCCGACATCCATCGTTTCGAGGCACGCCTTCAGGCCAAGTCACACCGCTGCACTCTGTGCGGGCTCTGTGTCCGCTACTGCGACGAGGTAGTGGGAGCGCACGCCATCGGCTTCGTGGGCAGAGGCATAGACCGGCGGGTGGTCTTCTTCCCGGAAAAGGCGTCCAAGGTCTGCGCCAACTGCCTGGGCTGCTTCAAGATCTGCCCCACGGGCAAGATCGGGGCCGAGTCCGACGGGACATATTTCGGGTTCACGTTAGATGATTTCCTGGCAGGCAGGCTATAGGAAATGGTCACTCCTTTTCATCGAGTGAATGTGCTGACCGGGGTGAAGTCCGCCATGGTGCTGGGCAGCGCCCCCGATTACGCCGCGCTGATCAAGCAGGCGAAATGGCCTCTGCTGGTGCTGGGGCCGAAGCTGCTGGAGGAATCACTGGGCGGGAAGTTGCTGCTGGAATGGGCTTTGGAGATCGCCAAGGCCGCCAGTCTGCCGATATGCGCCACGGCCCACGTCAAAGGCAAGCTGGTGCCACTGGGCATCAAGCCGGACAGCGAGTACGACGCAGTAGAGATTGTGAACCACCTGAAGGATCCGAAATGGCAGGGGGTGAAGAAAGAGGGTAACCACGACCTGGTGATCTTCTTCGGCTTCAGGACCGACTTCGGCAACCAGAGCCTGTCAGTGCTGAAGCACTTTGCCCCTCACCTCAGAACCATGACGCTCTGCAAGTACGTCTTCCCCAATGCCGACTATTCTCTCCCCAACTTCAGGAAGGATGAGGACTGGCAGACGTTCCTGGAGGAACTGGTATCCGGTTTGAAGGAGAAGGACTAGCATGGATTTTCACGTAGACATTGGGCCCCAGTATGAAGGCGAAACCATCCGCAAAGATGACATGCACGTCGAGTTCGGCGGGCCAAACATCAAAGCCAAGTTCGAACTGGTTACCCTGAAGAAGCCGGAAGAGGTAGAGCACGAAAAGGTAGAGCTGATCGGTCCCGACATCAAGGACATGAAGGAGGGCATCAGCCAGCCGCTGGCGATCATGGTGGACATCGCCGGGGCCTCTCTTGAGAAGGACATGGAGCCGGTCATCGAGAGAAGGATCCACATGTACGCCAACTATATCGAGGGCATCTACCACATGAACCAGAGGAACGACATCTGGATGCGTCTGAGCAAGGAGTCGTTCAACAAGGGCTTCAACTCAGTGGTCGAGTTCGGCCAGATACTGGTCTTTCTCTTCACCTCGGAGCTTTCCGCCATCGAGAAGATATCGGTCACCCTGATCACTGACAAGAAGAAGGTGGAGGAGTTGCTGCCCGAGGCGATGAAGGTGTACCAGGCGAGAGACGAGCGGCTGCGGGGGATGAAGGAAGAAGACGTCGATGTCTTCTACGGCTGCATCCTCTGCCAGAGCTTCGCGCCTACACACTGCTGCATCATTACGCCGGAGAGAGTGGCCAATTGCGGCGCCATAAGCTGGTTCGACGGACGGGCGGCCCACAAGCTCGATCCGGAAGGGCCGATCTTCGAAGTGCAGAAGGGCGAGCTCATCGATCCCGCAAAGGGCGAATACAGCGGCCTGAACCAGGAGGTGGCGGG
>DAIQQD010000011.1:19135-20336 GCA_036787015.1 Chloroflexota bacterium | reverse complement strand
GCAAGATGAGCGCAATCAGGGTGCTGATAGCTGATGACCACGCGCTGGTGAGGGAAGGGACGCGGCGGATGCTGGAACAAGAGGCTGATATGCAAGTGGTGGGCGAAGCCGGCGACGGCGAAGAGACGGTGAAGCTGGCTTGCGAGTTGAAGCCGGACGTGGCGATAGTGGACATATCCATGCCCAAGCTTGACGGCATAGAGGCCACTAAGCAGATCAAGGAACGATGTCCATCCGTGACCATCCTCATCTTGTCGGCCTATGACGACGACCAATTCATATTCAGCCTGCTGGAGGCCGGAGCAGCAGGGTATTTGCTGAAGAGCATACGCAGTCGGGAACTGGTGGATGCGGTGCGGGCCGTCCATGCCGGTGAATCAGTGCTGCACCCCTCCATAGCCAAGAAGGTACTGAATCGGTTCGTATCTACCGGAGGAAAGCCGCAAGCTGCCAAGCCCGCGGACGTACTCAGCGACCGGGAAAAGGAGATTCTGCGACTGGCGACGAAGGGCTTGAGCAATGCCGACATAGCGAAGGAGCTATACCTCAGCGTAAGGACAGTGCAGGGTCACCTCGGGCACATCTTCAACAAGTTGCAGGTCGGTTCGCGAACCGAGGCAGTCGTTCGGGCCTTGAAGGAAGGCTGGGTCACTCTCGATGACATACCTTGATGTTAGAGACACCAGCTGGTAGAAGTGCAGGCATTGAGGGAAATAGTGCAGTCAAGGCACCTAGCGGAGACACTGAAAAGGCCTGCTTTCTGGCTCATATTGGTCACGCTCCTGCTCCTCACTGTCCTCCACTACCGTGAAGCCATAGGCTATCCCCAGTTCCTCTCTGACGTGATGTCCGAAATGGGCATCACCAGGCACTCGTTCGAGAGAATCCTCTACCTGGCCCCGATAGTCTGGTCCGGTTTTCTTTTTGGCCGTGGTGGAGTGCTCGCCGCGTCTGTGGTGGCGCTGATCTGCATGTTGCCCCGGGCGCTTCTGACCTCTGATCATCCAACTGACGCCACCCTTGAGACGTTGGCCGTGTTTGTCCTTGGCAACGTGGTGGCTCTATCCTTCAGATCACTCAAGGGAGAACGTGAACGCCGGACCCAACTCGAAGTGGCGGAGAAGCAGCTCCAATCGCAGTTGCAGGTCATAAAGGAGAATGAGAAGAAGTTGGCCGCGCTCAACCAGACTGCCGCCATTCT
>DAIQQD010000011.1:3104-19035 GCA_036787015.1 Chloroflexota bacterium | reverse complement strand
GGCTTTCACCACATCGCCAGAGACGTGACAGAAGAGAAGCGATTGAGGGAGAATCTGGACCTCTACCTGGGCCAGGTGACCAAGGCTCAGGAAGAGGAGAGGAAACGCATCGCCAGGGAGCTTCACGACGACACCATCCAAGCCCTCGTAGTCCTCTCGCGGCAGCTTGAGGATGCCGCATCCAGCGGGAAGGGTCTGCCCGAGGACAAGAGGCTTCTGCTGGAGAACCTGCGGCACCAGACCACAAGCATAATGGACGGGGTGCGGCGCTTGACCCAGGACTTGCGGCCCTCCACGCTGGACCGACTTGGCCTGCTGCCAGGTCTGGAGTGGCTGGCCAACGAGATGTCTAGATACTCCGGCATCGTCACGAAGGTCAACATGATCGGCCAGGGACGACGCTTGCCTCCGGATGTGGAACTGATGCTGTTTCGGATTGCCCAGGAGGCCTTGAGGAATGTGTGGAGACACTCCCAGGCAACTGAGGCAGAGGTAACCGCAGAGTTCTATGACAAGAAGGTTGTGGTTACCATAAAGGACAATGGCAGGGGCTTCGGCGTACCTGCCACCGTGGGAGACTTGACCAGGGACGGCAAACTCGGCTTGACCGGCATGCATGAGCGCGCGCGACTGGTTGGCGGCAGCGTGACTCTCCACTCCGAGCCGGGCAAAGGCACGACCATAGTAGTGGAGGTGCCCGTATAGTCGGGCGCAACGAGGGTGTAGTCTCCTGAGATAGAGGAACTGTTGATGCTGTCTGATTCAAGGGCACACGGGCAAGCACCCGTCGACACGCCGCCTTGTTCCGGGAGAATTGATGCCTTCCCCATGTCGGAGCGTGGCAGCCACCTTCCCGGACTGAGCTGGCCCGTGGTCGCTGCACTCACCGTCTGCGCCGTTCTGTCCGGTGATACCATCCAGGCGTTGGATGTCCACGGGGCGACATTCAGTGTCATGCTCCTGGCCTTGCTTGGAACCACCATTGGCCCCTTCAGTGGGGGCAACGAGTCGGAGTGGGCCCGATACCTGGAGCGCGTGCTGCGCGCGGAAAGGGACCGGCTTGTCGGCATGCTGAATGCCATGGAAGAGGGGGTGGCCCTGATCGGCCTGGACCGCAAGATACGATTCATGAATCCCAGCATGGTGAGACAGTTCACCGACGGAACCGGCCTCTACTGCTACCAACATCTGCACCACTTCGACGAACCGTGCAGTGACATCTGCAAGCTGCCCAGGGTATTGCAGGGGGCCACTGAGAGATGGGAGTACACCTTTGCCGATGGACGGACCTATGAGGTTATTGGCGCACCGTTTGCTGATGCCGATAAGGGTCCTTGCATGCTGGCCACCTTCAGGAATGTAACGCAACGGAAGCAACTGGAACTGGAGCTCATCAAGTTGGACAGGCTGAAGTCGGATCTGCTGTCCAACGTGTCGCATGAACTGCGATCGCCACTAACCTCCGTCAAGGGAATCATATCGAGCCTCTTGCAGGAAGACATACAATGGGATGACGACACGCGGAAGATGCTCCTGATCGGAATAAGCGAAGAGACGGACAGGCTGGCTAGTCTGGTGACCAACCTGCTGAACATGAGCAAACTCGAGGCGGGCGTGTGGAGGCCGGAGAAGGATCGCTGCAATCTATCGGAGATGATTGCGGAGACCATCGAACGTCAGAAGTGGGTTTACAAGAACCATGTGTTTGAGACGGAACTGGAGGCCGACTTGCCGGAGGTGGATGCTGACTCCAACCAGATAAAGCAAGTTCTGGTTAATCTGCTGGAGAACGCGGCGGCCTACTCGGACGAGGGCACGAAGATTACCGTCAGAGCCAGGAGAACGGACGGTGAGGTGGAGGTCAGTGTCTCAGACCAGGGAGTGGGCATAGCGCCGGAAGAACTGGAGAAGGTCTTCAACAAATTCTACCGTGGAGCGCAGAAACGGCGGAGGCCGGGAGGCACCGGGCTGGGCCTTGCCATCTGTCAGTCAATCATCGCGGCCCACGGTGGGCGCATATGGGCCGAAAGCGAATTGGGCCATGGTTCTGCTTTCTACTTCATGCTCCCTGCGTCTCAAGCCGGTGAGACAAGAACCGAGGTGTGAGTGCGATGGCTGAAAAGACAAAAATCCTGGTGGCGGACGACGAACCGAAGATACTCATGTTCATCAGGGCCAACCTGGCAGCCCGGGGCTACGAAGTACACGTTGCCCAGGATGGCGTAGAAGCTGTGGACGTGGCAGCCAAGGTGATTCCCGACGTCATTGTGTTGGATGTGAACATGCCTCGGATGGATGGCGTTGAGGCCTGCCGCCGCATAAGGGAATGGTCCAACATGCCCATCATTATGCTCAGCGTAAGGGATGATGAGGTGGACAAAGTCAGGGCTCTGGACGAGGGGGCTGACGACTACGTGACCAAGCCGTTTGGCGTAGAGGAGCTGCTGGCCCGGATCAGGGTGGCGTTGCGGCGGTCAAAGAACGCCTCTTCTCCCAGCCCGGCATTCGCCGCCGGAGACCTGGAGGTAGACTTCTCGAATCGCGTGGTGAAGCGACGCGGGGAGGTCCTCAAGCTGACGCCGACTGAGTATGAGCTGCTGACGTACTTGGTCTCCAATCGTGGGAAGGTGGTGAGTCATCGGCAGATATTGCACAGTGTCTGGGGACCCGAGTATGGTGAAGAGAGCGAATACGTTCGCGTTTTCATAAGACAGCTAAGAAGCAAGATTGAGGAGGACCCCTCGGATCCGCAGCTCATTCGCACTGAGACGCGTGTCGGCTATCGCTTCGTGCCTCCTGAATGAGGCACAAGTCGGAGAGGAATCCCATCAACCCACCCTCCCGAGGTGCTTTTCTACCTTTGCCAGCAAGTCCTTGGGGCTCACCGGCTTCTGGACAAAGTCGGAAACCTCAAAGGCGAATGGCTGGCCGTATGAATCGGAGAAGCTGGTCAACGCCACGACCGGGATTTTCGAAAGAGACTCATCCTTTTTGAATTGGTCGGCAACAGCGAATCCGTCCACCTTTGGCATGAGGATGTCCAAGAGAACCAGGTCCGGTTTCTCACTTCTGGCCTTCTCCAATCCTTCCTTCCCATCAAAGGCAACAATCACCTCATAAGGCTTGCTCTCCAGGACCTTAGTGGTTGCTCTCACGAAGTCGACATCGTCGTCGATCAGCAGGATTCTAGTGGTCTTCTTCATGTCCAATCACCTCCTTCACGCTTGGTTTGCCGGAGCCGCGTCTGAAGCTCCTCTCGGGCCTGCCGCGGTGCCGGTTTCGGTCTTCTTCGGCAGCGTGAACACAAACTTGCTTCCCCGAGCCGTTTCAGGGCAGGGACTCTCGGCTCGTATCCTGCCGCCGTGAGCTTCGACAATCCTCCGGGATATGGATAGGCCCAAACCAGTCCCGTCCGACTTGGCGTTGCTGCCGCGGAAGAAGTCCTGGAAGACCTTCGGCAGTTCCTCTGGAGGAATGCCGACCCCGCTGTCCCAGACTTCGACGCGCAGCTCATCCTCAGCATCAGCAACGCGCAATGACACAGACCCCTCCTCGGTATAGTTGATGGCATTGCTGAGGAGGTTAGTTAGAACTTGCTGCAGCCGGCGACTGGATCCGCATATCTTGGGTGAGACTTCCGGCAGGTCCACGTTCAACATCAGGTTCTTCTCCTTTGCCCGCCGCTCGACGCTATCGACAGAACGCTCCACGACCTCATTGAAGGACAACTCCTCCATCTCCTGGATAAGCTGGCCGGCTTCCATGCGCGGGATGTCGAGCAAATCAGATATCAGTGTCAACAACCCATCAATTCTGCGCGTACTTCTCTGCAGCAGGTCCTTCTGCTCATCGTTAACAGGACCCGCATATCCATCCGTGATGGCCCACAGACAACTCTGGGTGGCGCTGAGGGGGGCCCGGAGGTCGTGGGTTATAACGCTCAGAAAGCGGATGATCCGGCGCTTCTCCTCTCTCAGCTTGGCCACGTCTTTCGAGATCTGTTCCAGCTCCTTGGTTTTCTCAGACAGCAAGTCCGACTTGAGCTGGTTCAGTTCCATGAGCTCAACCTCAATCTGCTTCTCCCGAGTTACGTTCCTGAAGGCAGCCAGCATACAAGGTGTCTGATCGGAGTCGGCGAACGGCGAACTGACAATCTCGTAGGTTGTGCCGTCCGGGAACCTGCTTTCCCATCGCTCGCTCGCACCGCTGATAACATCCGGCAGTTTGCAGAACCCTCGGCAAGGCTCTTCCAGACCGTGCAAATGCTTATGGCAGCGACTGCCGGTACCATCGCCAAACTCCCTAATCATGCTCGGATTCATGAATCTTATTACACGGTCCGGGCCAACTATGACGATGCCCTCTTCCAGGGAATCCAGTATCCCTATCAGCCGGTCTCTCTCGCTCTTCAAGAGCTTCTCGAGATGCCTGGCCCACTCAGCCTCGTTGCCCCCGGTGAACGGCCCCACCATGCTGCCCACCAGAGTCAATGTCATGGCAGACAGGCCGCATGCGGCGTCGCTCGATGCCAAAGCATAGCCGAGTAAGGCCGCCATCCCCAACAGCAGAAACAACTGCGGTGGGTGGCCGGCCAGCGGTCGTGATCGCGATCTGAGGTTACAGGGCACTCTGTCCTTTGTCATACTATTTCCCACTCGTCGCCAGGCTTCTCTCCACCAGGTGTATGAACTCCCCCATGTCAAACGGCTTCTGGATAAATGCGTAAGGCTTGTTCAGCTTGATCATTTCTCTGTCCGGGTCCAAGACCGACATCACTATTACTGCCACTCCCTGGGCCATCTCCAGTTCTCTCAGTAACTCGGGAATGAACCAGCCGTCACAGTCGGGCAGCCGGATGTCCAGGACTATCAGGTCCGGCTTCTCGTGAATCAGGGACTTCACTGCCGCTGCCGCGCTATAGATCACTTTAACCTCGTACCCCCGGTTTCGCAGGCCCATATCGATAGTCCTGGTGAGCAGATGATCATCATCCACAATGAGAATCTTCTTCCCGCTCAAACCTGTACCCTTTGGTTCCTGGCTCATCTCTCAAATCCTGCCAATTCCAACAATGGTCTCAATCCTGGCGTCCGGGTTTGGTCTGGGTGTCGATCCAGTCGGCCAAGTGATCCGCCGGCAAGCCTCAGCACCTACAGACGAGTCCCATCCGCCGCCGGGCGCATCCGGCCTTCCCGACGCTCACTGCTGTGTCAGTGTTCACTCCACCTCCCCCAACGCAGACCCTCCGAATCACGGGGGCCTCAGGGCCTCTTCAGTGTCCTGACGGTCTTGCCGGTACTGTCCCTGATGATGACTTCCAGTGGTGTCTCTCCCAGCAGCGCGTGGGTGGCGCAGGCCAGGCACGGGTCATACGGTCTGAAGGCCATCTCCACCCTGTTCAGCATGCCTTCTTTGACCTCGCCATTCTTTATGTACTCCGAAGCCGCTTTCTTCACAGATAGACAAATGGGTGCCGCATTCTGCTGGGTGGCGACTATCAGGTTGACCTTCGTGATCAGCCCCTGACCATCGGTTTCATAGTGGTGTATCAGCGTTCCCCGCGCCGCCTCCACACAGCCGATGCCCACTTTCTTCAACTTCAGATTCATGTTGCGGATATCCTTGCCGGTCAGCATCGGGTCATTGGCAATCCTCTGCATGTCCTCGGCTGCCTGCAGCGTCTCGATCAGCCTCGCCCAGTGGAAGGCCAGTGTGTGATGGCTCGGCTTGCCACCCAGCGCATCAAACATCTGCTCATATTCCTTCTGAGCCAGCGGTGTTGCCATGCCGTCAGCCACGTTCAGCCTGGCCAGTGGCCCAACACGGTACAGAGAGGTCCCTTCGCCTTCGATGAGCCCATTCCACCCCAGCTTCCTGAGGTGAGTCAAACGAACGTAGGTCCAAGGCTCCACCCATTCCCCCATGTGGTCTGCATATTTCCGTGGATCGAATGTCACGTACTCTTTCCCTTTGGGATCGACTACCCTGATCTTGCCCTCGTAGAAGTTCACCTTCCTGTTCTCGTCAACGAGGCCCATGTAATAGGTCTGCAGCTTGTAGGCCTCATTCATCACCATGTCGAGATACTTTTTGTTGCCCAGCACCAGGTCTTTGAACAAACCCAGGGCGACCTGGGTGAACTGGACGGTGTCGTCAGCGGTCTCTTTGATCCATTCCCTTTCCTCTGAAGTGATCCCTCTCGAGACACCCCCGGGGAGGCCCCCTTCCGGATGGGCCGGTTTGCTGGCAATCAGTTTGATGATCTCCCGGCATCGCTTCCTTATGTCGATGACCTTCCCGCCCACATCCGGACCGACCTTCTTGATCAGGCCGACGATGTTTCTATCTGCCGGGTCAGCGTCCGGCCCGAGCACGAAATCCGGCGCCGATAGAAAGAAGAAGTGAATGAAATGGTCTTCCACATAGAAGGCGTTGAAGTGGAGCTGCCTTATCAGCTTCGCCGTTGGTGTCGGCTCCACGCTGTAAAGGTCATCCAGAGCCTTGGTAGATGCCAGATTGTGTGGTGAAGGACAGACTCCGCAGATATTCGGCACTATCCGCGGCATTTCCTCTGCTGGTCTGCCCAGGCAGAACCTCTCAAAGCCCCTCAGCTCAACCACCTGGAAGTACGCGTCTTTCACCCCGCCGTTGTCATCAAGGAAGATCTCAATCTTCCCATGCCCCTCAAGTCTGGTGATCGGATTGATGGTCAGTTTCTTGGTCATTTCTCACTGCTCCTCAACTTCGCTGACTCGTCTCTTCCTCAGGATGGAAGCTGGCACCGAGAAGCGATAGAGATAGCCGACTTCGTCATTCACCTTGTCCAAAATCCGCTTGACGTCCTTCTCCTCCTCCGCGTCGATGATCGATGCCAGGGCAGATATGTACTTGGCTCCAGCATCCTTCACTCCCTCGACCGGCCCGAAACATCCCCGGCAAGGGATGTTGATGTTGATACAGGTTTCCCCGCAGCCGGTGCGGGTTGCCGGCCCCATACACAGTATGCCCTGTGCCAGGAAGCAGGTGTTCGACTGAGCCTCGACCTCGTGAATCCTCTTTATGTCTCGAATGGCTATTCTGCTGGGCTTCGTCTTGTTTCGTTCACAGGTATCACATAAGGCTTTGTGAGGTGCCAAGGTCGAACCTTTGGGAGGCAGTTTTCCCTCCAGTACAGCCATGAAAGCGTTGACTATCAGATCCGGTGGCGGAGGGCATCCTGGCAGGTAGTAGTCAACGTCGATTATCTGATTCAGCGGATAGACCTGTTCGTAGAATTCCGGCAGCGTCAACACCGCGCCATTGCTGCTCACTTTGGTTTTGGGGTAGTTCTTCTCGGGATTGACCACAGTCGGAGCATCGCGGTATACCCAGTCAAAGATATCCTTCTTCGTCCGCAGATTCGCCAATCCTGGCGTACCCCCAAAGCAGGCGCAGGCACCAAAAGCCAACACCAGTTGTGACTTGCGGCGAAGCAGTTTGGCCATTTCTTCCTGGTCCGCATTTCGAACGTTTCCGTTGATCACGCTCAGCGTGATCGCCCCATCGTCCATTCGCTCGATGTGGTCGTACTTGAAATCAAATGCTACCGGCCAGAGGACTATGTCGAACGCCTCGACGACACGCAGGATAACCTCATTTATGTCTACAACCGCCTCATCACATCCACCACATCCACCCAGCCAACAGATAGCGACCTTCGATTTGCCTGCCATCCTACTGTCCTTTCATCTGTGAGCCATGGCCGCGGTCCTGGCTCTCTCCTTCACCTTCTTCACTGGGCCCAGCTTCGCCACTGCGTCGCTCATATCCTTCACCGTCTGGGGGATGGTTTTCCCCTCGGGGTCCACCGCAAGCTCTATCCTCAGCCTCTCCGGCTCAATGCCGTAAGCTCCGAGTATCTTCTGCACAAGGTAGACCCTCTTTCTGGCCTCGTAGTTGCCGTCCTGATAGTGGCAGTCGCCTTCCGGACAACCGAGTATGAGCACGCCATCGGCACCCTGTTTGAAGGCTTCAAGGACGTGAACCGCGTCAATCTTGCCACTGCATATGATGGGCACCCAGTTCTTTATCCGGTGATGCAACTCATCTTCGTCAGCCAGATATCCCCAGCCAAACTTGCAGGAGAAACACACCAGCTTCGGTTCGTAGTGCTTCATAATCCTCTCCCTTTCAGAAGTCCGCTAGAGGACTGCCAGGACTCTTTCAATCCGTTTCTCGGTGCTATCGTCTACCAGCTTCCTGGCGTCTGATGGGCAGGCCACAACACACATGCCGCAGGACTTGCATTTGAACATGTCGGTGGTAGAGATGATATTGCCTTCTACTTCAGTCAGCCGGGCTGAGTCGTAGTTGCAGGCATACACGCAGATGCCGCACCCACTGCAGCGTTCAACGTCCACTTCCACGGCGTACAGGGACTTCTCGAAGCCAATTGAAACGCAGGCCTTGCAGGACACACAGGGGCCGCAGGTGATGCACCTCTTCGCTTCCTCGCGGGCCTCCTTCAAGGTCAGACCCTTCTCGATAAGCTGGAAATGCATTCTCTTCTCGGGGGGAATCCAGGCCACCTCCACATCGCGCTTGTATGACTTCCGCACTGGAATTCCGTATCCCTCGTAGTCCCTCTTTCGCCCTTCCCTCATGTCCAATCCTCGAAGGTATCTCTCTATTGACTCGGCGGCCACCAATCCTTCCTTCATGGCTTCTACCATGAAACCGATTCTCCTGACGTCGCCGCCGACGAACACAAATCCTTTCCTCAGGCTCTGAAGCGTGAATGGGTCTACTATCAGTCTTCCCTTCTCATCCAGCAATTCCTCTCTTTGCAGGAAGGCCTTGTCGGGTACCTGACCGACCGTGATGATCAAGGTGTCTCCTTCGAGACTGACGCAGTCGGTGCAGTCGAACTTGGGATTGAAGCCTTGGTCGTCAAAGACGGAGGTGCACTTGGGGCAGGAGATACCCCTGAACCTGCCGTGCTCGCCAATAATCCTCTCCACACCGTGAGAGTAGACTATCCTTATGCCTTCCTCCCAGGCCCCGGCTATCTCTTCTTCGTCAGCGGGGATGCCGTCCCTGGAGGATTTGTCTTCGGCCTCCAAAGCCACGATGGTGACATCGCCTCCCAGTCGCCGCGCTGTTCTGGCGACGTCAAAGGCTACATTGCCGCCGCCTATCACAATCAACCGCTTCCCTTCGAAGTAGTCCCGCCCAATGTTCCCGTGGCTGACCTCGTAGAGCAGGGTATGTCCATACATCACGCCGGAAAGATCCTGCCCTTCCACCACCTCGCCGTCGAACGTCAGAACCCTCGGATAGGGCGTTCCTTTGGCCAGGAAGACCGCCCGGTAGCCGTCATTTCTGAGCTTCTCGATGGTTAGCTTGCCCTCGCCCAGTTTCGCCCCATACTTGACATCAATGCCGGCTATCCTTACCAGGTTGCTCAAAGTGGTAGAGAGAACGTCCGCGGGCAATCGATAGCCGGGAATCAGCCACAGCGCTCCGCCAAGGCGGTTCGACGCCTCAAACACGGTGACCCGGTAGCCTTTCTTGCTGAGGGCGTAGGCGCACATCAGGCCCCCCGGGCCAGCCCCGATAACCGCTACGTTTTCCTTGTCCTTGACGACACCAAACTCCTCTTTCTGACTGAGGTGCTCTGTATATACGTCGGACAGGAATCTCTTGAGCAGCCTGCGGCGGATAGCGCCCCCCTTGGTCTTGTAGTTGCACTCAAGTTCACACAAGCCACAGATGTAGCCACAGATGTTGAAGAAGGGGTTCTTCTCGTACAGGTAGTCGCTGATCTCGATTATCTGGGGCCTTGCCTGTTCCATCTCCTCGGGGAGGAGTGAGATGAGGACGTTAGTCCGCTGGATGTCTTCGTTGATGGGACACTTGATCTGGCATGGGGGGAGCAGTTGCTTTATGGCTTCTTCAACTCTGGCTGCCCCTTTGCTTTCAGTCTTCCACATATGTTATGCCTCCCTAGGCTCATTCCATGTCAGGTATCCTGCGTGAGTCAAGTGATAGTGATATCCGGTACTCGTCAGTCGGCGGCCTTATGCTGCACTCGCTCTTGACTTGGAGACCGAACATTGCCTGTCCGCGCAAAAACCCCGGCCACAGTATACTCCTGGGCTTGAAAAGTCAGGCTGCGACTGCCACTATGGCAGCCACGGCATAAGGGATGCATAAATCCACGTTAGGCTGCTTATTAAGATTCTATAAATAATCCTTGGCTTGCCCTCTTTGAGTGTGAAGGTGGCCTGTCCGCTCCAGGCAGTAGCGTGCGGCCGGACGGATGGGATCAGGAGGGTGAACACCGAGAAGACCTGCCTCCGGTCGTAAATCTCTACGGAATCCTTATAGATGGTCCCAGTATCTTTATGCCTTCCTTACGCACCTCCGACCATAATCGGTGGCGGAAGTGCGGATGTATGGAGGCAGGCGATGGAGAATGAAGCGCTCGTAAGGGTTATTGCATTCGCAGTGGGGTTGGGGGTCATCCACTGGGCGTTCGTGCCGATGGTGTTGGAGAGGCTGTTCTCGAGGCCAAAGGTCGTTGGCAGCAGAGCGCTTTGGGGCATAGCGATAGTCACTCTCACCTGTGTCGGTTCTCTGGCGTACCTGCTGGTTCATCCTGACCCTGAGAACGAGCCTGGTATCAACAGAGGGCGCGTCTGGAAGGTCACGTGGAGGGCATAGAGCAAGTGGGAGATGCCGCCAGGGCCCGTATTTGAGTCCGGGCAGTGGATGAGGTAGTATGTGGTCTGCCTCAAGGCAATGGGAGAACACCTCAAGTAGTCTGGGAAGCACTAGTTGCTCTGTCTGAGAAGGCCGACCCGGTGAATTCTGACTGAGGATAGCAGCCACCTCGATATTCGGGGACTGGCCGCTATTTTCATATTCGGCTCCTCATTGGTGTGCGTTCGGCGGCCAAGAACGCCAAGGCGGAGCTGTTATTATACTTGCTGTTATGGTTAGACGGCGAGAAACAAAGGACATCTGCGCGAATCCGAGAAAGGGGGAGTGATACCATGGAGCTAAGTCGAAGAGACTTTCTGAAGCTCTCGGGCGCAGCTTCAGCAGGCGGGCTGCTGATCTACAAAGCGCTCGATGCAGAGCCGGTCTCTGCGGGCTCGCTGCAGTTGGACCTCAGCAAGCCCATTGGCGAAGTGCCGACCATATGCTGCTACTGCGGTGTCGGCTGCGGGGCCATCGTAGCTGCCGATGCCGACAAGGTCATCAACATTGAGGGAGACCCTGACCATCCCATCAATCAGGGAACACTCTGCCCCAAAGGACAGGCCCTCTCCCAGATGCGGACGGTCAACGGTAAGGACAACCCGCAACGTCTGACTCAACCGCTTTATCGCGCTCCCGGTTCAACTGAGTGGGAGCCGAAGACATGGGACTGGATGATCGAAACGGTCGCTGCCAGGATCAAGTCCACCAGGGACAACAACTGGAAGTCCACGGTGCAAGTAGGCGACACCACCTATCCGGTGAACCGCACTGATGCCATAGCCAGTTTTGGCGGCGGAGAGTTGGACAACGAGGAGTGCTACCTCCTCACCAAGATGGCCCGGGCGCTGGGGCTGGTGTACCTCGAGCATTGCGCCCGTATATGACATTCCGCTACAGTTGCGGCTCTGGCAGAGTCGTTCGGTAGAGGGGCAATGACCAACCACTGGGTCGATATCAGGAATGCCGACCGCATCCTGATCATCGGCTCCAACGCGGCGGAGAATCATCCGATATCGTTCAAATGGGTGACTGCGGCCATGGAAAAAGGAGCCAAGCTAATCAATGTCGACCCGCGCTTTACGCGGACGTCCTCCAAGGCTGATATCTACGCTCCCCTCAGGTCTGGAACGGACATCACCTTCGTCGGCGGCATGGTCCGGTGGGTGCTGAATGATATGCAGCAGTCCACTCCGGCGGAACGCGCGCAGAAATACAACCTGACTTATCTCACCCAGTACACCAACGCTGCCCTCATCATCAGCTCAGACTATGAGGGACCGGACGGCTCCGCTCATCCCGGTCTATTCTCCGGCTTCACGGCAACTCCTCCGGAAAAGGCGGGCAGACTCGGAACCTACGCCAAGGGAACATGGAACTACGCCAGTGGGACCCATCCGGCATCAGACCCTGCTGTGGTCAACAACACCTGGACCGCCTGGAGCGACCTCGATCCCAAGTGCGTGCTGAGGCTTCTCTGGGAACACTACTCGCGCTACACGCCGGAGAAGGTCCAGGAAATAACCGGGTGCCCCCAGGACAAGTTCCTTGAGGTTTCCCAGACATATGCGGCCAGCGGCGAAACGGGCAAGGCCGGCACCATAATGTACGCCATGGGAACCACCCAGCACAGCTACGGAACCCAGAACATAAGAGCGTATGCCATACTACAGACACTGCTGGCCAACATGGGGATCGCCGGCGGCGGCATCAACGCCTTGAGAGGCACCTCTAATGTCCAGGGATCAACGGATATGGGCCTGCTGTATCACCTGCTTCCGGGCTATCTGGTGGTTCCAGTGCACACTGATCAGGGGATCAGCGACTACCTGAAGCGCGCCAGAGGTGTCAGGAGCCGAGTCAAACCGCAGGGGTTGGCCGGCGACAATAGCCTCAGTTGGTGGTGGAATATCAACCTGAAGGCCCCGGAAGACCCGACAGATGATTACACCTACGACCTGAAAAGCAACTGGGCCAAGTACACAGTCAGTCTCCTGAAGGCCTGGTACGGCACCAACGCCATCGCAGACAACGGCTTTGGCTTCAACTACCTGCCCAAGACTACTGTGGGGACTGACTACTCCCACATCGCTGTCTTCGAGGCCATGGCAGCAGGGATCGTCAAGGCAGCCATGGTCTGGGGCCAGAACATGGCCGTTGGTGGCCCAAACGCGGAAGGTGAGCGGACAGCCCTGGAGAAACTTGACTGGCTGATGGTCGTCGATCTCTTCGAGACAGAGACGGCGGCCTTCTGGAAGAGACCGGATGCCGATCCGGCTACCATCGACACTGAAGTCTTCCTGCTGCCGGCGGCAGGCTCTTACGAGAAGCAGGGGAGCATCTCCAACAGCGGCCGCTGGGCTCAGTGGCGATACAGGGCGATCCCTCCCATAGGCGAAGCCAGGCCGGACCTCGACATAGCCGACGAGCTGATGCTCAAGCTGAAGGAGCTCTATGAAGGCGACGAGGCTGCCCCTTATCGTGAAGCCATAACCAACCTGGCCTGGGGCTATCGCTCGACAGAGCATCCCGATGAGGCCGATCCAAACTTGGTGGCCAGAGAGATCAACGGGTACAAGTCGGAGACGGGTGAGATTCTTACCAGCTTCATCACTGACCTCAAGAGCGACGGCACAACAGCCTGCGGCAACTGGCTCTTCTGCGGCATGTTCGACGCCGAGGGCAACAACAAGGCCAAGAAACGTGACCCGGTGGACTCGAGCCTGAACCAGATCGGCCTGTATTCCAACTGGTCCTGGTGCTGGCCGGTCAACCGGCGCATCATATACAACAGGGCATCGGTGGACCTCGATGGCAATCCGTTCGACAACGAGCGTCCCTTGGTGACCTGGGACGCGGAGAACAAGAAATGGCTGGGCGACGTCATCGACGGCGGCGGCAACCCGATCAACCTGGCAGCCGGCGGGGCTAAGAACCTGCCGTTTATCATGAACCGCGAGGGTGTGGCCCGGCTCTGGGGGACAACCCTGGCCGAGGGGCCAGTGCCAGAGGCATACGAGCCCTGGGAGAGCCCGCTCAGCGAGAACCTGTTGACAGGGGTCACTGCAGATCTGGACGGGTCACCCAAAGGCAAGCCTGGGTTCAACGATCCGTGCTGCTATGTTGGTGACTTGAATGGCATGAACCAGCGTGGCGCGCCGGACGAATTCCCTTGTGTGGGCACCACCTACCGGGTGACAGAGCACTGGCAGGCCGGACAGATGACGCGCAACCATCCCTGGCTCAATGAGTTGCAGCCGCAGCCTTTCGCCGAGATAGGGGAAGAGTTGGCAGATGACATAGGGGTGAAGAGCGGTGACAGAGTCAACGTGATCACAGCCAGGGGCTCCATTGAAGTAGTGGCAGTGGTCACCAAGCGGTTCCAGAGGATGACCATTGGAGATAGGGAGATCGACCACGTCGGAGTGCCGTGGCACTGGGGCTACATGGGCCTGTCAAAAGGCCTCAGTCCCAACGGCAGCAGCGGCAACATCCTGACACCCCACGTGGGAGATGCCAACACAACGATACCGGAATACAAGACCTTCCTCTGCAGGATCGAGAAGGCATAAGGGGGTGAATGATGGCTAAGGCAATACTCTTCGACAGCACGAAGTGCACCGCCTGCCGTGGTTGTCAGGTCGCCTGCAAACAGTGGAACAACCTGGAGGCCGATGAGACCGTCAATACAGGCACCTACGAGAACCCGCCGGATCTGTCTCCGCGCACTTGGCTCAAGATGCGCTTCAACGAGGTAGAGGATGATGGCAAGCTGGCTTGGCTGTTCACCCGCCGCGCCTGCATGCACTGCACCGAGGCTGGCTGCGTGAAGGTCTGCCCGACCGGTGCAGTCTACCACCACGAAGAGGGCTTCGTGGCCTACAACAAGGACATTTGCTCCGGCTGTGGTTACTGCGTTGATGCCTGTCCGTTCGATGTGCCTCGCATGGTGGGCAGCAGCTTGACGGGCAAGAAGAAGATGGAGAAGTGCGTCTTCTGCGCTGACCGTGTTACGAACGACCAGAAGCCGGCCTGTGTCAAGACCTGTCCGACCGGTGCGCTGGTCTACGGCGATCGTAATGAAATGATAGGTTTGGCTGAGCAGAGGGTTGACAAGCTGGCCGGGCAGGGAGTTGATGCCCAACTCTATGGGAAAGATGAACTGAACGGCCTGCATGTGATGTACGTGCTGGCGCATTCCCCCAAAGACTACAAGCTTCCGGTCAACCCCGAGGTGTCTCCTTCTGTCACGTTGTGGCAAGATATTCTGAAGATCATGGGCTATGCGGCGGTTGGAGCCGTGGCGGGCGGACTACTGTTGAACTACATGGTGGCCCGCGCCAGGATGGTGAAAGAGAAGGAGGGGAAGTAGGATGGCACACCACGAAGTCGAACGTTTCAGTGCCGGCGCGCGGCTGTTCCACTGGGTAGTGACACTCACTGCCATTGTCCTGGCTGTCACCGGGCTGTTTCTCTGGGTGCCGGCTTTCGGCAGTCTGGCTGAGGACAGCTACTCGCGAATAATACACCGCGTCGCCGCAGTCATCCTGGTAGCTGCGCCTTTGCTGTTCTTCCTGTCCAGGCCCAAACGCGCACTCACTTTCGTTAAGCACATATTCACCTGGGGCAAGGACGACATCGCGTGGCTCAAGGCAGCGCCCGACTACTACTTCGGTGGCGATGAGAAGAAGATGCCTCCTCAGGGAGAGATGAACTCCGGGCAGAAACTCTGGGGCGTGGTCGCTTTCTTGAGCGTCATTGGGTTCATTGTTACTGGGGCTTTGATGTGGTTTGCCAAGAACAGCATACCGGCTGAACTCTTTCTGTGGACTACCATCATCCATGACCTCTGCTTCATCGTCTCGGCCTCGATGACCCTGGTTCACCTGTACCTGGGAGCCATTCATCCCAGAATGACAGAGTCACTGAAGTCGATGCTGAAAGGGAAGGTCTCTGTGGAATATGCCAAGAGCCATCACGGCAAGTGGTACAAGGAGATCTCAGAGAGCAAGGAGAACGGCAACAAAGAAGCGACCGGTTCACACTGAAGAAGAGCAAGCACAGAAGCATTTTGGAGAGACCGGGGGGTGGCCTCGTGAAGAGGGGCCACCCCCTTCGTTTTGAGGCACAGGACAAAGCACCGACCCTTCAGGTTCAGCGGTAATGAGAGATTGGGGAGTGCAGAGGG
>DAIQQD010000011.1:0-3004 GCA_036787015.1 Chloroflexota bacterium | reverse complement strand
AGGGACTTCGCCCCAACCGAGCGGCGGCTGTCGCTCGGCTTCTGAACACCAGATGGCACAAACCAAATGCAGGCATAGGTATTTTGGCCTATGCCGGGCCAGCTCCCACTAGGTATTCCCTGCATCGCCTGCCATTCCATCTCCGGTACTTTCCGGCAACTCACAACAGGTATTGCGGCGGAAGCCGGTCCGGCCGGGGACGGAGTAATCTAATGGTGGAAAACGAAAAGGCCTGAAGCCTAAGATTAGAAGGGGGAAAAGAAGATGGAATGGCAGTTTATCGTAGCTCTGGTGGTGATGATCCCGATCATCCTGCTGCCGGTGGCCTTTGTGTGGTACCTGAACCTCGGTGGGGTCTTCGCAGCCATGCGGAAGGCGCGCAAAGAGAAGGCGGCCGAGAAACAGCTTGCCTCCGAGAAGAAAACAGCCTAGACACGACATAACGAAAGGGATTCCGGCATCCGAGGGGCTCCTGAAGGAGCCCCTCACGTGTTTGGTGAATGATGTCGCCTGTCACAGGATCCCCTGATTGGGTTGCCGGCTCCTCTCCAGAACGCCAAGAAGGCCAGAGCGGCGAACTCTGGCCTTCTCTTCTGGTACCGATGTACTGCTCTAGGATGCCGGGGTTGCCTCCGGTGCAGCGTGCTCTTCTGATTTGGCCTCTCCTTCACCATGACCATGCTGGCCGGTGATGGGCAGGAGCCGAACGGCTATCTGGAATGCGATCATGGCCCAGGCCACCAGCCCGATGGAGACAGCGAACTCCTGCCAGCTCGGGAAGTAGGTATAGCCAGGTCGAATCTCCAGCCAGAGCGAACTCATGATGAAGCGATTGAAGGCCAAGCCAAGCACGATGTAAAGCAGCGCGGCTGTGAACATGCCTTTTCGGCTTTGCTGGACCTTGGGGATATTGAACAGGATGATGGGCAGCACTACCCCGCCGAGAATCTCAATCCACCAGTAGATATTCTGCGGGTAGCGGTTGAAGAGCATGTCTAGCTGCCCGGCAACGGCCAGATCAGCCAATCTCATTATGAGATAGACCACCAGCACTCCGCTCACGATCCTGCCGAGTCCGGTGAAGATATCTTGTTTTATCTTGTGGCCTAATGCCGCGCCACTGAGCGTCCCCTCGAAGATCACCATGGCCGGCCCAACCGCCACAGCCGAAACGAAGAAGAGAGCCGGTATGATCGGTGTATACCAGAGAGGATCGATGGTATGCGTCATGATGAGCAGCATAGAGCCCAGGGAGTTCTGATGGCCGGTGGAGATGACGATTCCGGCGATGATCAGAGGTATCTGGATGAAGCCGATGATCCGCAGCGGTATTCGCCACCCCAGCCTCTCAAAGACTGCGGGGCTGAGTTCGAGGGCCAGCACCGCGGTGTACAGCATGACGCACCAGCCGACTTCGTAAAGCGGCGAGTGGATGTTCGGGTTGAATATCATGCGCCAGATGTACCAGGGCTGGCCAAGGTCGACCAGCAGCGCCAGAACCACCAGCAGGTAGCCCAGGAAGGCCGTCAGAATCGCTGGTCTCACCACCGGGTGGTACTTTTCCATATTGAAGATGTGGACTATGGCTGCCAGGGTAAATCCGCCGGCGGCCAGCGCCACACCACAGTACAAGTCAAAGCTGATCCAGAGCCCCCAGCCACGGCCATCGCTCATGTTGGTCATGGCGCCGAGTCCGTAGACGTAGCGCTGGACCAACACCCCCGCGCATAGGACGGCCAGGATACTGAGTATCAGGGTCCCCCAGGGGAATTTCTGTTTCCGTTCCATCATCTCTTTCATGGCGTTATCCCTTCTTCTCCTCGTGCTTACCCGCCGCGATCTTCTGCTTCCGCTTGGTGATGAAGTAGATACCGGCCATCAGGGCCAGCATGCCGGTAGCGTAGTAGGGAAGGAGGCCCATGGCAGTCCGGGCGTTCTTGGTTACCGGTTCCTCGCTGAGCCACGGGAAGTCCAGTTCCGTCATCTCGACCGGGGAGATGTACATCCAGGCCGTTCCGCCGACCTCTTTCTCTCCGTACACGTGTCGGACGTATTTGCCTTCCGGTGCAGCGTTGATGCGGGCCCATGCCTTCTCGATGAGTTCGTCTCTGTCTCCGAATTCCATGGCATGGGTCGGGCAGGCGGTGACGCAGGCAGGCGCCATGCCGTTCTCGGCTTCGTTCAGCCGGTCGGAGCAGAAGGTGCACTTGCGTATCCAGGGCATCCGCTCTTCCCACTGGTAGGTAGGTATGCCGAAGGGGCAAGCCACCATGCAATAGCGGCAGCCGATGCACTTTTGCTTGTCATAGGTCACCGCTCCCGTTGCCTTCTTTCTGTGCAGGGCGCCCACTATGCAGGCCGTCTCGCAGCCGGGTTTCAAACAGTGCATGCACTGAACCTTGGCGAAGGCCCATTTGAGGTCATCGCCGTCGCCGATTTCCCGGAAGCGCATGAAGGTGAAGGTCTTGTCGGAGACAACGGCCTTGCCTTCGATCCCACCTTCGACGGAGGTCTTCTTATCCTTATCTATGTCCGCGGGGTTCTTGTTCCAACTCTTGCAGGCCACTGAGCAGGACCTGCATCCTATGCAGCGGGTGCCGTCGTAAAGTACTCCGTATGCCATCTCTTTCCTCCGCTACGCTTTCTCAACCTTGCATAGGAAGCTCTTGGATTCGGGTATGCTGGTATTGGCATCGCCAACGTGCGGCGTCAATACATTGCCGCTGTCGCCCGTGACCCGGCCGGCGTAGCCCCAGTGCCACGGTATGCCGACCTGGTGCATTTCCTTGCCATCCACGGTTATCGCCTGGAAACGCTTGGTAACAACGGCCAGGGCCTCGATCGATCCGCGCGCGGAGGTGACCTTGACCCTGTCCCCGCTCTCTATTCCCAGGTCCCCCGCCAAGTCCGCGCCCAGTTCTACGTACATCTCTGGCATGAGCTCCGCCAGCCATGGCAGGTTCCTGGTCATGATGCCCGTCTGCCAGTGCTCGGTGCACCGGTA
>DAIQQD010000316.1:0-1775 GCA_036787015.1 Chloroflexota bacterium | reverse complement strand
GAGCCTCTGGCCCGCATAGATTATGTCAGCATAGCCGATACCAGGACACTTGACGAGCTGTCGCAAATCAAGGGAACAGCCCTTGTCTCCATGGCAGTGTACGTCGGCAAGACCAGGCTGATCGACAACCTCATCCTCGGCGAATAGAGTTTGCCTTCGGCACCCCAAACGCGCTATCCTACTCCCGCCAGATAGTCACTATCGTTTGAACAGAGGGAGAAATGACTGGATTCGATTTGGAGGAGTTTCCGCGGACAGTCGAATGGATCAGGCAGAAAGCAGCCAAGGAAGGCCGCCTCCTATACAACCCTTCTGACGATGAACTGAGGCCAATCGTTGAGAAGGAGCCTGGAGTCAAGCCCACCAAATATGGAAACCTAGTAGCCCAAAGCGAGCCCATGTCCCGGGCAGCGGCATTCACCCAGAACAGTGTCGACTACCCCTTCGGTGAGGCAGAGCACAAGCTGCTGGCCCAGTGCGAAAGCGCGCTGGCCACCAAGAGGCTGATCTGCGTGGACCGGGTGGTGGGCAGTCAAGACAGCAATACAGTCGTCCGGCTGATCGTCCCTGAGGAATTCGCCCATGTCGCCTACGGCGGCAAGAACCTCTTCGCCCCGTTGACACATAGGTGCGACCGTCCCGACTACACCATAGTCATGTTCACCGATGAGGCCTTTGAAGCCAACAAGACGAAACCGTTGCCGCAGAAGGACATCACCATCAGGCTGGCCATGCTGCCCGATGGCCGGGTGGTCAAGATTGTCCGGAACTCCAACTACATCGGCGAGTACAAGAAGGGCGTCTTTGCTTCCGAAGACTGGGCCGCCAAGACGAAGAGGGGCGGGATATTCCTTCATGCCGGCTGCCGCGAGGACTATCTTCAGGGGGCAGATGGCAAGTACCGGACCACCAGAACGCTTCTGGCAGCGCTGAGCGCTAATGGCAAGACCACCACCTCCAGTAAGGTCCTGGCCCGAAAGGGAAACGAGAAGTCCTGGCTGGTGCAAGACGATGGCGGGACTCTGATGCCCGACGGTTCCTTTCACGGATTCGAGCTCGGCGGCATATTCGTGAAAACCGAGGGTGTGAATCCAGGCGAGCAGGCAGAGATATACTACGGCCTCTTGAAGCCGGGGACCTTCGGCGAGAATATCTACGTGACCGAGGACGGTGACCTGGATTTCTACAACCTGAAGATGACTTCCAATAGCCGGGCGGTCATCCAGAGACGAGATTTCCTGCACGCCAGCCTCCACATCGACGTTGAGAAGACAGACAATCTGGTCCTCATCACCAGGGGCCCCCTGATTCCGGCCATAGCCAGGCTGACCATGGAGCAGGCAGCGGGGCTGATGATCCTGGGGCAAGCCATGGAGTCTTCGGCGGGCGACCCTACCAAGGCCGGGAAGATCCGCACGGAGTTCTTCTATGACCCGTTCCTGGCCGGCGACAAGGCGGAACACGCCAATCGCTTCTACGAGATACTGAGAAGCCAGCCTCAAATGCAGTTCTACCTCATGAACACCGGCGGCATCGGCGGGGGCCAGCGATACGCCAAGATACGGCTGGAGGACACTCTGGCCATTCTGGAGTCGCTCATCAGGGGCGGAGTAGAAGAGTGGATAGACTCCCCTTCAGGGTTCCAGGTGCCGGCATCGGTGCCGACAGTGGATGACAGCTTCTTCCATCCGGAGCGGCTCTACTCCACCGATGAGTTCGAAACCCTGCAAAAGGACCTGAACAAGCTCAGACACGAGACCATCGAGAAAGTGGGC
>DAIQQD010000130.1:0-6341 GCA_036787015.1 Chloroflexota bacterium | reverse complement strand
CGTTCAACCCCCTTGCCCCCAATCTTGGGGGATAGAAAGAGAAAGAATTGAGGGACACCCCAAAACTCCCGGCAGCGTCCCGCTGCACCGATCAGATCATTGCCGGGACACCGCAAATGAGCTAAACCCCGAAGTACCACCTTTGGTTGCTGACCGGTGTCGCGGTTTAGGTGCATCATTGGCAACGTTGGATCGGCAGAGGCTGAGTACTGGCGCGTGACTGGTATGGAAGAACGTAACTGGCATAGTCTCAGCGTCGACGAAGCGCTTGGAGCTTTGGATTCGAACAGGGACGGCTTGAGCGTTGAAGAGGCGCGCCAGAGGCTGGCGCAGTTCGGGCCGAACGAACTGCGCAAAGAGAAGACCGTCTCGTGGTGGATGATGCTGCTTGCCCAGTTCAAGAATGTGCTTATCATCATCCTGCTGGCCGCGGCCGCAATCTCCCTCGTCATCAACCTGGTTGAGGAGGACGGAAGCATCTGGGACCCCATCATCATCGTGGTGGTGGTCATGATCTCCGTCCTTCTGGGCTTTGTGCAACAGTACCGGGCCGAACGGGCCATGCAGGCTCTGAAGCAGATGATTGCGCCCATGTCTGCGGTCATCCGGGCAGGAGAAGAGTCGATGCAGCCATCCCGCGATTTGGTGCCGGGGGATGTGATTGCCTTGAGGACGGGAGACAGGGTGGCGGCGGATGCCAGACTGATAGAAGTATCCAGCCTGAAGATGGATGAAGCGGCCTTGACGGGCGAATCGGTGGCGGAGTTGAAGACCCTGGAACGGCTTCCGGCCGACCTGCCTCCGGCGGACCGCACCAACGTAGTGTTTGCCGGCACCACGGTGGCCTACGGCAAGGGCAAGGCTGTGGTAGCGTCAACGGCCATGTCCACGGAGTTCGGCAAGATCGCGGGCATGCTTCAAGAGGTGGAAGAGCCCAAGACGCCTCTTCAAGAGAGGCTTGATCGGTTCGGCAAGATGATGGCCATGGCCCTCATGGTGGTGACAGCCCTCGTGGCGATCCTGGTCCTGGTCCGCACCGACAAGGGGATGATGGATATCTTCATGTGGGGCCTCAGCCTGGCGATAGTGGTCGTTCCGGAGTCACTGCCGGCGATAGTGACCGTAACCCTGGCCTTCGGGGTGTACCGGATGGCCAAGAAACACGCTCTCATCCGGAAGCTTCACGCTGTTGAGACCCTGGGCTCCACGACATTCATTTGCTCCGACAAGACAGGCACACTGACACAGAACCAGATGATGGTGCGGAGGCTGTACGTTGATGGGATGGCGGTGGAGGTGAGCGGGTCGGGCTACGAACCGAAGGGCGATTTCCGCAGTACGGATAGTGCGGTCATTCCGGACCAGCACTCCACCCTTCTGCGGGTTCTGCAGATCGGCACTCTGTGCAATGATGCCAGCCTGGTGTCGAGCGATGGCTCATGGACCATAAAGGGCGATCCCACCGAGGGGGCTTTGATAGTGGCTTCTGCCAAGGCCGGGCTGGACAGCCAGGCGCTGGCGGCGTCCTGGCCTCGCGTCGGAGAGATACCGTTCTCTTCCGAAAGAATGCGGATGACGACCATACATGGGACACCGGAGGGCCGCCTGGCGCTGTCCAAAGGCGCGGTGGAGATAGTCATCAACTCCTGCAATCGCATCTGCATGGACGGTCAGGAGAAGGAGTTGCTCCCGGCGGACATGAGCTGGGCTCTAGAAGCCAACAGGCAGATGGGAGAAGACGGTCTCCGGGTTCTGGCGCTGGCCTACAGGGCTGTTCCGGAGTCCGCTCAGGATGCGGGGGAGATCGAGCGGGACATGGTGTTTGCCGGGCTGGTGGGCATGATCGATCCGCCCCGCGAGGAGGTCAAGGAGGCCATAGGAGTTTGCCAGAAGGCCGGCATCAAAGCCGTCATGATCACCGGCGACCACAAGACCACAGCCGTGGCCATAGCCAAGGAACTGGGCCTGCTGCGCGAGGGGTTGGCTCTGAGCGGTGATGAGCTGGAGAAGCTGGAAGACACGGAACTGGAGAAGACCGTCGAGAAGATCGAAGTCTACGCCAGAGTGTCGCCAGCCCACAAACTGCGGGTGGTTGAGGCTCTGCAGAAGAGAGGGCACGTGGTGTCCATGACGGGGGACGGAGTCAACGACGCCCCGGCCCTGAAGAGAGCGGACATCGGCGTGGCCATGGGCATAACGGGGACGGATGTGTCGAAGGAAGCGTCCCACATGGTGCTCACGGATGACAACTTTGCCTCTATCGTGGCTGCCGTCAAAGAGGGACGGCACATCTTCGGCAATATCAAGAAATGCCTGATGTACCTGCTTTCGGCCCACATCGGAGAACTGGTGCTGATGATAGTTGCGGTGCTCGTCGATCCTCGTTACCTGCCATTGGTGGCCGTGCAGCTTCTGTGGCTGAACATAGCCGTTGATGGTCCGACGGCACTGGCACTGGCTTTTGACCCGCCGGCTCCGGACCTGATGGACCAGCCGCCGCGGAGCCGGCGAATGAGCATCTTCACCCCAAGGGTGATGGGGTTCATTGCACTGGCCGCGATCTGGTCCGGCCTGACCACTTTTGGGGTGTTCAAGTGGGCGCTCGTCTCTGGCCGATCGGAGCAGGAAGCGCAGGCTCTCTGCTTCATTACGCTGATGGTGGTCGGGGAGTTCACGGCGCTGGCCTCTCGATCCGAGAAGGAATCACTGCTGAAGATGGGGCTGTTCAAGAACAAGTGGCTGCTGGTGGCTATGGTGGGCACCGTAGCGGCCACTCTACCGATAGTCTACATTCCGGCCTTGCAGGAGCACTTCCATACTTATAGTTTGAGTTGGAAAGACTGGGGCATCGCTCTGCTCGCCAGTGCGACGCTCTTCGTGGCAACAGAAGTGTTCAAGGCCGTTTGGGCTTGGGCCGAGGCGAGGAAGAAGACCGTTTAGATGATCAGCGTCAGCAACCTGACCAGGATATACAGGATCGGGAGCGTCGAGGTCAGAGCCTTGATCGATGTCTCCCTGACGCTTGAGGCGGGTGACGTCACCTGCGTAATGGGAAAGAGCGGCTCCGGCAAGTCAACTCTTCTGAGGCAACTGGGACTCATTGACCGTCCGACCTCCGGCCAGATTGTCTTTGATGGCCAGGATGTGACCAGGCTTTCGGACGGCGCCAGAGCCAGAATGCGGCTGACCTACCTGGGCTACATCTTCCAGGAGTTTGCGCTGCTGGGTGAGCTGACGGCGCACGAGAACGTCTATCTGCCGGGGATGATGCTGGGTGGCCCGACTCATGACCACCGGAAGAAGGCCGCCGAGCTGCTGGGGATGGTGGGGCTGGGGGAGCGGATACACCATAAGCCGAAGGAGCTGTCTGGTGGTGAGCAGCAGAGAGTGGCCATCGCCCGGGCCCTGATCAACAATCCTCGCGCTCTGTTTGCCGATGAACCTTGTGCCAATCTGGACAGCATCTCTTCCGAGGTAGTCATGGAGACGCTGCTGAAGCTCAACAAGGATCTGGGTATCACCATCCTCTTCGTGTCGCACGACCCGGACGACAAGAAATACGCCAGGAGGCTCATCTTTCTCAAAGACGGAAAGCAGGTCCCCGAGTATCTTTAGGTCGCTGATGGAACTATGAAAACACTCAAGGTAGCGGTCTTCATGGCCTTGAAGTCACTAGCCAGGGGGGATGTCCGCGTCCTCCTGCTGACTGTCTCCATGCTGATCCTGGTATACATCAACCTGGTCTTCACCCCTTCGCTTCTGGTTGGCGCCGTAGAGAAGGTCAATGAGAAGACCAGGAACACGCTCTCCGCCGACATTGCGATTCATTCAGACAACTTCCCCGTCATAGTTAAGGCGGAGGAGATGGTTGCAGCCATCGATCAGATAGACGGCGTGGCTGCGGCCTGTGCCAGAACCAGTCTGGGGAGCGAGATCCATCATGGGGACGATCGTGTCACGGCGGCGCTCTATGTCATCGACCCAGATCAGGATAGTCGAGTATTCGAGATTTCTCAGTACCTGATCGAGGGCAAATACCTTGAGCCCGGAGATCGCAACAAGGTTCTCCTGGGCGCACAGATAGCCGGCGCGGATCGGACGGATCTGGAACTGTATTCGAGTTCTCTGATGACGGTGCACGCAGGGGACAACGTTACGATCTATACTGCCAATGGTTCAATGGAATTCGAGGTCAAAGGCATATTCTACACCGAGTTTGCTCAGAGCGACATCAGGGCCTACATAACACAGACGCAGTACAACACGATGATCCCGGCCATGCAGGATACGGCCACCAGCATCTACGTGAAACTGAACAGGGGCGCCGATCGAGATTCAGTAATCAACACCACTCAGCAGTTAGGGTTGGTATTCTTCCGACAACCGTTGAAGTTCCAGACCTGGGAGGACGCGCTAGGGGTTTTGAAGAGCATGACCAAGAGCTTCGACCAGATCATCGTCATTCTGCGGACCACTGCCCTGATTGTGGCGGCCATCACCATCTTCATCGTGACCTATGTTGACCTGGTAAACAAGCGGCGGCAGATCGGCATCGAGCGCGCCATTGGGATAACCTCGGCTTCAATTGTGGCCTCCTACGTCATCCGGGCTGTCATATATGCTGCGTTTGGCATCCTGGCGGCGGCCCTCATCTTCCGGTATGTGGTCGTGCCCATTGAAGCGGAACATCCATTCCATTTTCCTTTTGGGGATGTCATGCTCGCGGTTGACGTCTCCACACTGGTGTCCTCTGCCTTCATTCTATGCGGGGTGGCCGTAGTCTCGGCCTTCATCCCGGCCTACCAGACCGTCAGGACGAAGATAATCGACGCCATCTGGTCGACCTAGCGAAGAGTTGGGACGAGGAATCGGCGGCTCTACTCACGGGGTGGGGACAGCTACTCCCAGGAGAGATCACAGGCGGAGCGCGGAAGAGGCCCCCTACCCTCCTCTGCGGTAGAAACCCCGGATGGGTTGTCGCGTGGGCGCGAAATGGCGGACGTGGGGTTTCACTGTGCGTGCGGCTGGGCCGCCCAGCGTCGCTGCCGTTGCGGGAACCTGCCCGGGTGAGCCCGATGTGCCGTAGTTGAAGCCGTCCAGCGTCTGCTGCGATAGCGCCCGTCCCATTATCTTCTGCAGCGCCCCCACCATCTCCCAGTCCTGCGGAGTGGCCAAGGTGAAAGCGTCGCCGGTGTGTTCGGCCCGTCCGGTGCGTCCAATACGGTGAAGGTAGGCATCGGCGGTATCGGGCATGTCATAGTTGATGACGTGCGAGATGCCCTCCACATCCAGTCCCCGGGCCGCAATGTCAGTGGCCACCATGACCTGGTACGTGCCGCTCTTGAAGCCGCTCAAGGCTTCATCTCGCTGGTTCTGGGAGCGATTGCCGTGGAGGCTGGTTACCTTGTATCCGGCGCGTGCGATCTGCTGCGTCAGCCGCTCCGCCCGATGCTTGGTGCGGGCGAAGACGAGCACCGACTTGGTGTCGACCGACTTCAGCAGCTCCAGCAGCAGGGGCATCTTGTAGCGTTCATCAACCGGATAGAGAGCGTGGGAGACCGTGTCGACAGGGCGCATGAGCCCGACGGCGATGCGTTTCGGCTGAGTCAGTATCTGGCTCGCCAGTTGCTCGATCTCGCGCGGGAACGTGGCGGAGAACAGCATCGTGTGCCGCCGTGCTGGGATCTGCTTGAGTATCTGTCGCACGGAGGGCAGGAAGCCCATATCGAACATGCGGTCGGCCTCGTCAATCACCAGCACTTCCAGCTTGTCGAACCGGCCATAGCCCTGTCCCATGAGGTCCAGCAGCCGCCCCGGGCAGGCCACGATGATGTCCGTCCCGTCCTTCAGGGCCTTGACCTGCGAGGGGTACCGGACGCCTCCGTAGATGCTGGCGCTGCGAATGTTGGTTCCGGCCCCCAGGGCGCGGATGGTCTCGTGGGTTTGCTCCGCCAGCTCCCGGGTGGGCGAAAGGATCAGAGCGCGGGTGCGGCCGCGCGGGCCGCCGAGCAATCTCTGCAGAATGGGCAGCACGAAGGCCGCCGTCTTGCCGGTACCGGTCTGGGCCGTGCCGATGAGGTCTTGCCCGTCGAGGGCCGGGGGAATGGCCGCCTCTTGAATTGCAGTTGGTGCAGTGTAGCTGGCGCGGGCGACCGCCGCCAGCAACCGCGGGTCGAGGTTGAACTCTTTGAAGGTCACGATTCTCCTTTTGTATTCAGAAGTCCAGCGGATGTCAAGGAGATCGTGCCAGGATCAGACAGTGACAGAGGCGGGTACTACTGAAATGATTTGATATGACTGGTACATACCATACGTGATATTGGATGGGATGTCAAGGCGTG
>DAIQQD010000129.1:2046-6351 GCA_036787015.1 Chloroflexota bacterium | reverse complement strand
GACCTTATCGTGCATGCTGGTGATTTCACGGAGACGGCGGTTCTCGAGGGGCTCAGAACTCTGGGAGAAGTGAAGGCTGTCTGCGGCAACATGGACTGCACGACGATCAAGATGGCTTTGCCCCGCAAAGAGCTCTTCGTGGCTGCCGGGAAGAAGATCGGGATCGTTCATGGTTCGGGCGTCCCATGGGGAATAGCCGGCCGCGTACGCGGCGAGTTCGACGACGTGGATGTCATCATCTTCGGCCATTCCCACGCATCGTGCCACGAGCGCATCAGAGGCGCCCTCATGTTCAATCCGGGGCGCTGCCGCGATTCCTATGGACTTCTGACGATTACCGGGGACATAAGCGCGGAGGTCGTCCGGGTCTGACCCGGATTCCTGCCGCCCCGATCCAGTAGTCGGTATCGCCCCCCTCTCTCAGGGATTCTCCGGAGGAACGCCCTCTCGTTTCTTGTTCGTGCCATCGTGGCATCGCCCCACGACCATGTTGGGGCGGTTGGTCTGCCGCTTCCTGCGATATTCAGGGGGTGGTGATCGGGCGTCCGGTTTGTGCCCTTGTTGATGTTGCGATTTTGTGATTCTGCCGAGACCGCTTGAGAGGCACGGGAGACTGGGCGCTGCTAGACTCTTGGGATTCAAGCTACGCGGGCAAATCCATCTGGGCATCAGGAGAAGGGGGACGGCTGTTGGCATGAGTGGACAGACGAAGGCACTGGCGGCATCGCGGTCTCTGGCCGAGATTAGTGGCTCGCAAGCGCTCGTGGAATGCCCCACAGTGACCAGGGCAGTTGGGAGAAGTGCGGCGGATTCCGAGGCATTCTGGTTCACTGCCTGGGACTGGGATACTCAGGCGATCTGGGCCACTGTCAGGGGGTTCTTCGATGCCTACAACTCAGGACGCTATGACAAGTGTCTGGACTACGTGTCGGAGAATGCATTGGGGAAGGACACAGACAGGTTGATCGACCTGCTGAAACAAGCGAAGTCCCACAGCGAACACGTCAGTGTTGAAGCCATCACCGATTTGATAATCGCCGGTTCAAGAGCCAATGGCACTGTTGACCAGATTATCAGCAGCAACGTCACCAGACAGAACATGAGCTTCGTCAGAGAGAGTGGCTCCTGGAGGATATCCTGGCCCATTCTCTGGAATGACGACGGGTTTGTAGCAAGAGACTAGGTTGGGAAGGAGAGGGGAGGGGCTGTCGCCATGGGCATGAAGCCGCCAACAGGCCTGGTCAACGCGACTCTGCTGGAAGCGGAGGGGGTTGAAGGTAGCCGCGCCGGATCGAAGGCTGACCGGGGCGCTGCTCTGCCGTTCTCTTGTGGGTGCAGCAGTGGACGAGAGTGCCTTACGTGTGCCTCTCAGATGAGCAGAGGAGAGAATGGCGGGGCTCTGCTGGGATCGGCGAGGTCCGTCACTGGCAATGCCAGGTTGAGGGGCATGCAGAACACGTCTATCACCGGGTCGAGGTCAGGTGCCGGCGCGCACCTGATTCCCGGACACCGGGACAGTTGGGGACGTGTCTTGTAGGCGAAGCGCTTCAGTCCCTGGGCGCAGCCCAATGCGGCGCTCGGAAAGATGCCAATGGCCGTGCGAGAGGAGACGATAGCCAGTGAAATCACGGTGCATGGTACATGTGTAGGGCTGTCGGGCTGGCTGTTGGCCTGATTGTCAGTCTGCCTTGATGTGAGGGAGTTTTGAGTCGGCCTGTGCCGGCTGCGAAACGGGGGCACGGTGGCAGTCATGGCATTCGGGAATGTGGCCGAGGCTGACCTCTTCTTCCCAACCGCAACGATGATTCGGGCAAAGAGGAAACGGAGAACGGAGGGCCAAGGTGGCTGTCGATACTGCGACAAAGGCTGAGGGCTACTGGGGAGTCTCCCAAGGCTCTGCCTGGTTATCGACCGGGAAGGCTGGTGTCCCAAGCGGGGTTGAATCCGAATCCGAGGCGCAGGGGTGGAGCGACGCCTGCGTGGCTGCCGTTCTGTTTAATGTCGAGTGCGACGACAGCCATGTCGCGGCATTTCTCCTGAACCTACGTAGCGGTAGCCGGGCCTAGTCCCGGGCCAGACGTACAGATTCACTGGGAGGCGATCCCGGACTCGAGTTTTGCCTTCACCCTGACGATGAAATTGCGCGGGACGTCCCTTCAAGGGACGTCCCGCTTCTATGTTCCATCCGGCAAGTGAGTCTGGTCTTGGCTCTCAGGAAGCCCTCCCACTGCTGTTCCATTCTCCTGAGGCCGCTTCTAGGCCAAGCTTTTCGACAGACCCTCTCACTTATTTGCCATTCCGGATTGTCTTTCAATTTCAGGTGCCCGGTGGTCCTACGGGGCCCATCAGCAACGATCTACCGGTTCGGCCTCTTCTGATGAATGGGATTGATCATTGACCATGTTTGCCTTGTTCCACGCCTTGACCCGATGGCGGTGGCCTGGCAGCAGGTTCTCTCCGCAGGGACTCTGATTGACCGACACTGGTCATTCCGCTCCTCCTGACATCGCATTGCGGAGTAGGATAGTAGCAGGCCTATGTTAGAATCACGCTTGAGAAATGCTAGAACTGCATTAGAAATCCATTGATGTTGCAGTCATACCAGCGCCATCTGGCTCGCTGAGGCGACAGCATTCTCAAATCAATCCCAGGGAGGCGCAACAGATGTCAAGCGGTACTTGTCGGGTGATTGGCTCGATAAAGCGTGTCAAGGGGGCTTGCACCATTGGACACAAGGCGGGAGACCAGTTTGAATTGAGCGGCTACTCTTCAGGTGGTCTCTGCGGGTACTTCTACCACGACATCTTCCCCTTCATCGTTATGCTGGAGTATGGAGGGGGGTTCCCCTGGGGGAATCCTGATGTGATGCAGTGGGAGTGCATAGACAAGGCGAACGCGGTGACTATCGAGCTGCGACGAGTCAAAGACTAGTTCAGGCTAAGCGACCCTCCCTCGATCCTGTCCCATGCAGTCTTGACATCCAAGGCCAGTGCTCTACCATCCCCGGTGCTCCGTGTCAATACGTAAGGGGCGTTGGTGAGGGTTTTGTGAGACGCTGCTCCAGTGCGTGCTGCGGAGAAGCGTGAGGAAGGTGGAATCCGTCCCATGAACCTAAGGCCTGACATGATGCCAAATCAAGGGAGTTGCCGTGGACGGCTAAGTAGTCCGGCACGCCGGAAATACGGTTTTTGGGATGGCGGAATACGTAGACCAATGGATACATAATTCTGCTGCATTGTGTCATGCTTATAGCTGCGTTGATGAAGTTAGGGATTTAGAAACACGCACGTCTAACGCGGAAGCACGTAGGCAAGCGGTACGGTTTCGACCCTGACAAATGAGGTTCTTGCAGGACCGACGCGAAATCGACAGCGGCAAAGGAGGAGATCCATGACGACTGAAGAAGCAAGAAGTTCAATAAGCTACGGCAGCATCGTGAGCAATCTGTTGGCGCTCAGGGACGAAGTGCGAGGAACCAGCCGTGAAGAAGCCGAGGCATTGGAGCGGATAGTATCCGATGTCATGGCCCTGCAATTGCACGATGGCTATGTCAGCCAGAAGTCCATGGCCTTCGCTCGCAACTGACTCGGAGCTAGATGCAGATACACATTCGTTTGATGGAGGTAGGGTAAGGTGACGCGGTTGTTGAATGCTTTCACGGCTCTTCTGTTCGGCTCAGGCATACTGGTGCTTGCTGTGGGCTTGTTTGGCGATTCCTACAACTGGGGATTGGGCGTTGTTGGGTTGGTCACACTGTGGGTCATCGCCTTCGCCTTGCGGGTCTATCTGGTCACCAGAGACGACGACGACCTGGGCTACTACCGGCGAGACTTGCGTCGCTAAACGCCGGGATTATCACTCGTTGTGGTGACGCGAGGACCCGTCACAATATTCCCTCACTCACGGCATGCCCAGAGGTTCAGTTGGGGGCCGGTTCACAAGGACCGGCCCCCAAGCCGTTTCTGGCATTCTCTTTGTGTCCTCGGATGGTTTGTCGTACACTTCGACCGGGAGGCACCCTGGATAAGCTGCCAACGGATGGAGCCGAGGGGAGGAAGCGCAGAGAAAATGTGCCCCTCGATGAGTACAAGGAGACCTGCCCCCGCTGCGGTGGAAGAGGCTTGGTGGTGTGTCCGGACTGTGGGGGGACGGGGGAGGCACGCAACTCATCATGGTCGGTTGTCGGCCCGTGCGGTCGATGCGAACGTGTGTTCAAAGGGTTCCTCCTTTGTCCGAAGTGCAGGGGGTTAGGCAGACTCCGTGTTGAAGAGGCGCCCAGCTAGGGTACCCGCCTTGGCTGGCGCT
>DAIQQD010000129.1:0-1946 GCA_036787015.1 Chloroflexota bacterium | reverse complement strand
ATACTGGGACCGGTCGAAAGAGATGCAGGAGAAGGCGGCTTCAGACGGTCGGTGGTGGGAATACGAGAACGAGAAGACGCTGGCCTATGTCCTGATGGGCATGTTCTGTTGGCGGCTTCTGGGGCATGAGGACTATCCCTCTCTTCCTGGGGCCAGCCCGGAGGTTCGTATGGACTCACATGCGCACCTCTGCCTGTGGTCAAGGAGTCTGATCCTGGACCACGTTCACCAGTGGGTGAACCGTGGAGGGACACCCGTGTGCGGTGTCTGCGGCGAAGAGCGGTTTGACCCGCAGCCGATGGTGGACAGGGCCCGCCGGATGCTGGAGGAGAAGGGCGGGTGATCGCGCCGGCAAGGTGTGGCTGCAAGGAAGCAGGGCCGTGAAGAAGATCCCAGCAAGCTGGCTGAACAGCTTTGCCTATTGCGAGTATCAGATCTATTTGGAGCATGGCCGGGGGGCAACGCCGGAGCCGAAGCCGGAAACCGAAGAGAGCAAGGCGGCCCAGGCCTCTCTGGAGGAGCCATACAGAGCGGGGACAAAGCTGGAACTCAGCGTCGATGATGCCATGGCGAAAGCCGGGGAGGAAGGCATCGTTGTCTCTGCCAGAGGAGTGGCGGTAGAAGGAGCTGACCTTGAGGGATGCATTGATGAGATCGTTTTCATGCCTGACCGGATACTGGTGATTGACGACAAGCCTGGCGATATGGCCTGGCCAGGCAGCCGGATGCAGGCTTGGGGTTACTGCGTTGCCTTTGAGGAGCAGTACCGTCCCAGCCTGCCGATCATGGCGGGGATTCGCGGTCAGGACACGGGCTATGAGGTCTGGGCCCAGCCATTTGCCCAGGGCCATCGAGAGGAAGTGCAGAGGGCGATCTTCAGAATCCGGCAACTCGTCGACGGTGAAGCCGTGCCGGTGGGGACAAGGAACCGCCGGAAGTGCAAGGCGTGCCGGCTTGCCGCTTCGTGTGATGTAAGAGCAGAGTAGACGCTTACTCCGCTTGACACTCTTACTGAATCCCATGTACGATTCCACAGCAACGAACGATCGAGGGCGGCTGGCTCCTTTGGCTCAGGCGTTCCGCGCGGGAGCCGGAGACCACGCTGAAAGGGCAATGCCATTTCAACGCGCTTTGAACGAGAGATGCTGGCGTGGGCGTGACCCGCGGCGGGCCGCTTTCGAAGTCGAGGGGGTGATCAGTGACTACTCGCTGGCCTAAGGTGAAGAGACCGGACAAGTTCGAGCACTTCCTGAACCGGGCTGAGGTTGTCTCGGAAATGAGCACCTGTCTCAGAAGGAAGATTGGGGCGATCATTGTGGGCAAAGACGGCGTGGAACTCAGCTCGGGCTACGTCGGCTCTCCCAGGACGACGGAGCATTGCATCGACACCGGAATATGCCTGCGAAGGGAGTTGAACATCGCTCCCGGTGAGCGATACGAATTGTGCCGGAGCGTGCACGCGGAACAGAACGCTATTATCAACGCTGCCAGGACGGGTGTCAGCATAGTCGGCAGCGAGATGTACCTCTCCAGCGAGAGAAACAAGGAAGCCTACGATGGCAGCCGGGGAGAGCACGATAAGATCTACGGGCCGTGCATGATCTGCAAGAAGCTGATCATCAACGCCGGCATCACGAAGGTGCACATGAGGGAGAAGGGTGTTGGAGTGAAGAGCTACGATGCCCAGGAGTTGAAGGAGCTGCTGGCCCAGGAGGAGGACAAGATAAGGGAGAGTCTTCGGCCAAAGAAGGACAGATAGACAGCAGCGAGCATGGCTAGGTCTGTGACTGAACCCCCGCGGAAGCGGGAATCATCCATGCTGATTGTCATCAGCGCCACGAAGGATGAGAATGTGTCTACTCTGGCTGGTTCAGGCTGCCTGATTGTCCGGACTAGTCAGTGATCATGCTGGGGACGAAATGTAGATGAAAGTAGTGTCGATTGTG
>DAIQQD010000315.1:0-1786 GCA_036787015.1 Chloroflexota bacterium | reverse complement strand
GGCTCATCAGCGGAATGCCGCTGCGCCTCAGAGACAAGGTTCGCGAAGACAAGTAGCCGAACAGGCTGCACAGACTGAAACGCAGGTCCGGCGCTTCCCCTGAAGAGAAGCGCCGGATTCCTTTTTCCGAAGCGCAGTCCGCGTGCTATCATGGTGTGTCTCACTCGTACTGCGGTCCAGAATCCGCCAACATCGGTACGGCGACCAAGGAGGTGACTGAATGAAAGTGGTGGGCATATGCGGCTCTCCCCGGAAGGGCAACACGGAATGGATGCTCAAGAAGCTGCTGGACGAGGTAGCCAAAGGAGGAGTCGAGACTGAGCTCATTCTGCTCCGTGAAAAGCAGATCAAAGGCTGCGACGGTTGCCTGAGCTGCGAGATAGGTGGAACTCAGCGGAAGGGCTCTTGCAGAATACAGGATGATATGCAACAAATCTATCCGAAGCTGATGGAAGCGGATGGCTTCGCCTTCGGCACGCCGGTCTACTTCGACATGCTCTCCGGCCTGCTGAAGAACTTCATGGACCGGACCTGTCCCATCTGGCCGCATCTGGAGTCGAAGCCTGTGGTGGGTGTGGCGGTGGCGGAGGCCGGCATCGGACAGGCCGTCGCCAACCTGAAGGCTTACGCCGGTATCTGCAGCATGCGGTGGGTTAGTCATGTCACGGCGCTGGCGAAACTGCCGAGGCAGGTGGCCAAAGACAAGGATGTGGAGCTGCAACTCGAGCGCCTGGGAAGGAAGCTGGTGCGCGCTCTGAAAGCCTGAGACGCCGTTGGAAGGAGGAAACGAATGAAAGAGCTGAAGGACTACAGCGGCCCTTACGTGCCCAACCTGAAGTACGAGGACTTGTCGAAGGAAGTGCTGGTGAAGCTGTTGAGGGCCTTCTCGAGGGAGTGCAACGTGCTCCCCGCCTACTGGGCGGAGGAGGTGCGCAAGAGGCTGGGTCGCGAGGTGGAAAGGGAGTGCCTCCTGTCCACCTGGACGAGAATCGGCAAGTACGAGACCGGGTGGGCCATGGAGGCCGCCAACATCAAGGGCAACGATGTGGAAACCTATGTCAAAGTAACCCAACTGATGGGATCGTTTGCCCAGGGCTACTACAAGTACGTTTTCGATTTGAAGAACAAGAACCACGCCATTCTCACCGTCCACTACTGCCCCGCCTTCAACGCCCTGGAGAAGCAGGGTGACTTCGAACACCTGGAGTGGGTGTGCAAAGTGCTCGAGGAAGAAGGCATGAAGGCCTACGTGAAGCCGGTCAATCGTGATATCCAGGTGAAGGCCTTGAGAGTCGGCCGCCGCCAGAGCCAGGACGAACCCCACTGCCGGTGGGAGTTCAAGTTGGAGAAATAGCCTGGCAGAGCCACTGGACCCGCCAGATGGCATCTGGCGGATGTGAAGACTCAGAAGAGGCGTGACGCATGGGAATTCCCGGATATGCCGGACGAATTCTGAGGCTCGACCTGTCCTCGCAGTGCGTTGATGAACTCCCCACATCGGACTACGCCGGCAAGTTCTGTGGGGGTAGAGGATTGGCGGCCAAGCTGTACTGGGACGCAGCGAAGCCCGAGGCCACCGCGCTCGATCCAGGCAACCTGCTGGTGTTCGCCACCGGTCCCCTGGCCGGCGTGCCGGTGATCGGAGGCTCGCGGTGGCAGGTCTGCGGCAAGTCCCCCGCTGCAAAGCCCCATCACTTCAGCTACTCCAATCTGGGTGGGAGATGGGGGGCCGCTCTCAAATTCGCCGGCTACGACGCGATCGCCGTGCGAGGCTGCTCGGAGCAGC
>DAIQQD010000128.1:0-6362 GCA_036787015.1 Chloroflexota bacterium | reverse complement strand
TCGTCATCCTTGACCCGAGCTACCCTGGCGCCGGTGATTTCGTAGATTATGGCCTCTCCCACCAGCCAGGTGCTCACGCCCGGCCGCAGACAGCCGGTGATCGTCTTTCCCGATCGCCCCAGAGCAGCATGGATGTGCAGGTGCGGCTTGCCGTCTTCGCCCGGTGCGATGACACCCACACCAGCCACCTCATGTGCACCATCGATTGGCAGCAGCACAGGCTCCGGTGGTCGTTCGTCCGATCGACGCGGGCCAACCACTACCTCGCCATCCCCGATGCCCCCAACGAGGATCACATGCCCCACTGAAATGCCCTTCTCTTCGGCGAAGCTCTCTATGCAATGAGGCAGCCTGTCTCCGTGCTCCAGACGTATCACGAAAACACGGCCTAGTTGCCCTTCACATGACTTCATCGATGGAGTCCTCACTTCCCAGCAGCCAGACGACCAAGCGGGAATGCTGCCAAGCGGATTGTACCAATGGGCAAACGGAGAGGCAAGAGACGGCTGCTCTGGAGAGATGCCAGAACCCGGTGGATTCTTTGCTAGGCCCGGTCTTGGCCGGAACTGGCTCCAGCCCTGGCGTATCCATCCAGCAGCTTGCGGTAATGATATCCGTATACAGCGAGGGTGATGGCCAAGGGGAATGAGCCAGGTCGCCGCATCAGCGTCGAAGTGACCAAACGCCAATAGTACGTCCGGCCTCTTTCCCTGATTCCCAAGTACCACATTGACTTGAGGAAGGCTCCGAATCTGACCTTGCTATGGCTGCGACGCTTGTGCACCACGGGGCGATGCTCCCTGAGAAACGTGCCGATGCGCGCGTAGTAGTTGCGCGGCGAGTATATTGACGTCAGAACCTGTTTGTAGCCTCCGATCAAGGTCTCGCGCTTCATTTTGGGGACAAAATTGAGTGAGAAATCGGTATTGTCGCCCGAAGCCTCACGAAGAATGCGATCCTCCTTCTTGAGTCGCTTGTACAACTTCGTGCCTCGCGGAGCATTGAGCATGCCAACCATGGCCGTCACTATGCCGCTTTCCTGAATGAAGTCAATCTGCCTCTCAAAGATGTTGGAGGGATCACTGTCGAAACCGACGATGAACCCACCTTGGACCTCCAACCCGTGATTCTGCAACGTTCTGACGGAAGCCACGAGGTCACGCCTAGTATTCTGATGCTTGCCACACTCTCCTAGACTCTCCTCGCACGGGGTTTCTATGCCGATGAAGACCCTGTCAAACCCGGCGTCCACTACGAGCCTCATCAAGTCCTCATCGTCCGCGAGACCTATGGAAGCCTGGGTAAAGAGGGTGAAAGGATAGTCCTTCTCTCTCATCCACTCTATGATGGCGGGAAGCACCTCGGCTTTCAGCTTCTTCTTGTTCCCGATGAAGTTGTCATCGACTATGAAGACACTACTGCAGCAGTCCAAGCGATAGATGGCCTCGAGTTCGTCAACAAGCTGCTTTACGTCCTTGGTCCTCGGAACGCGACCATTGAGCAGGACGATATCACAGAACTCGCAGTCATAGGGGCAGCCGCGCGAATACTGGAGACTGAGAGTGGCATATTTCCTGGTGTCGATGAGCTCCCAGGCGGGGATCGGGCTCTTCCGGATGTCCGGCCTCTCGTCCGACTGGTAGAAACGCTCGCCCTTTCCCTTCTCCAGATCTGTCACCAGACGTGACACCAGCGTCTCAGCCTCGCCCAGAACAAAGTGATCGACTTCCGGAAATCCCTCATGGCCCTGGGTGAACAGTGGCCCGCCGGCGACTATCTTCGTGCCCAGTTGATGACATCGCTTGACGACCTCGTGGGCCGATTGCCGCTGCACCTCCATAGCGCTGATGAATACATAGTCGGCCCAGGCGATATCCTCATCATTGAGGTCATCGGCGTTCATGTCGACAAGCTTCTTCTCCCACCCCCCCGGCAGGAGTGATGCCACCGTTAACAGGCCCAAGGGAGGATAGGCTGCTTTCTTCGCAATGAACTTAAGCGCATACCTGAAACTCCAGAATGTGTCTGGGTAGCGTGGGTATACGAGAAGAATACGCAAGTGTTGCTCCTTCACTGACAGATCCGCTTGCTGCGTACGAATGCGAGGAACCAGAGGGGACATTGCCCTACATAATACCAGTGGGGAGGCTGTTTGTCCATACAACCATGCTCCAACACACAGAATCCAGGCTTGACCCCTGGCAATCCAATCAGGTAAGATCGTTCCGCGTGTTTGACTTGGGCCTGGTTATTATGCTATAGATTAAAGCCGAGCCCAAAGGAGGTAAGTATCGTAAAAGAGCTGAGAATCAATCAGTGGATCAGAGCCAAAGAGATACTGCTGATTGGGGAGAATGGTGAACGTGTTGGCGTGATGTCGGTCGCCCAGGGCATACAGTTGGCGCGAGAGCGCAATCTGGACTTAGTGGAAGTAGCGCCAACAGCCATACCGCCTGTATGCCGCATACTCGACTACGGAAGGTACAAGTTCGAGCAGTCGAAGAAAGAGCGGGAGGCCAGGAAGACCCGGAGGGCTTCGCTCTTAAGAGAAGTCCGGCTTCGGCCAAGAATCGATAACCACGATCTGGAATCAAAGACTCGCTTGATTGAACGGCTGCTGGGCGAGGGCGACAAGGTCAAAGTGACGGTCTTCTTCAGAGGAAGAGAAATCACTCGCCCGGAGCTCGGCAAGAGGATATTGCAGCAAGTTCTGACCAACCTGAAAGACAAGGCTGTAGTCGATCAGCCTTTGGTGGTAGAAGAGAAAAGCCTAAGCTTATTCTTCTCGCCAGCCAAGACCACCGTAAAGAAGGCAACGTCGGAGGTTACCAGTGCCCAAGCTAAAGACAAATAAGACTGCCGCGCGCCGCTTCAGCGCTACCGGCACCGGCAAGATAATGCATTCCAGAGTAGGCAAGAGCCACCTCCGGCGGAAGAAGCCTGCCCGCGTAAAGCGTCAGTACGATGGGAAAGTGGCGCTTGATCCCACCAATAAGGGCAGAATAACCAAGCTCGTGCCATACCTGTAAAGGAGGACCAGTGCCGCGAACCAAAGGTGGAGTAGTCACCAGACGCCGCCATAACAAGATACTCAGGTTGACCAAGGGGCACCGCGCCAGTAAGCATAGCCTCTATAGCCGCGCACATGAATCGATGCTCAAGTCCCTGAGCTACGCCTATCGTCACAGACGAGAGCGCAAGGGTGACATGCGCCGCATCTGGATACTGCGCATCAATGCTGCCGCCAGAGCCGGTGGAATATCCTACTCTCAGTTCATGCATGGTCTGAAAGAGGCCAACGTGGAAGTCGATCGCAAGATGCTGGCGGACACGGCCGTCAGAGATCCCCATGCCTTCTCTCAATTGGTAGCAGTAGCCAAGGGGGAGAAAACGGGCAAGTAGTCGATGCTGAAGGAGCTTGAGGAACTCAAGACCAAAGCGGTCAGCGAGCTCGACGGCATAGACAACCTGGGCGATTTGGAGAAGTGGCGGGTTCGCTACCTCGGGAGAAAAGGCTCTCTTACCACCGTCCTCAGGGGATTGGGAAATCTCTCAGTCGAAGACCGCCGCACTGTCGGCGCAGTCGCCAACGAGCTTAAGGCCACGCTGGAATCCCGCCTGCAACAGAAGCAGGAGGATCTGAAGAGCCAGGAACTTGTCGACACCATCGAGCAGACCCGCATAGACGTCACTCTGCCGGGCTATCCTGTCTCCATAGGGCGCCTCCATCCGACCACGCGCACGCTTCGGGAAGTCTGCGGCGTTTTTGCCTCAATGGGCTTCCAGGTGGTGGAAGGGCCGGAGGTGGAATGGGATTACTACAATTTCGAGGCACTGAACATTCCTCAGGATCACCCGGCGCGAGACATGTGGGCCACTTTCTGGGTGGACACCGAGGGCGGGGGGCGGTCCAGGCTGCTTCGCACCCACACCTCTCCGATGCAGATCAGGCTGATGGAGAAGACGCGGCCCCCAGTCAGGGCGGTGGTACCGGGCAAGACCTACCGCTACGAAGCGACCGACGCCACCCATGAATTCATGTTTCACCAAGTGGAGGGCCTGGCGGTAGACAAGGGCATCACCATGGGTGACCTGAAAGGCACGCTTTTCGAATTCGCCCGCCGTCTCTTCGGTGCAGACCGGAAGGCACGCTTCCGCTGCGACTACTTCCCCTTCGTTGAACCTGGAGTCGAAATGGCCATTGACTGCTTTGTCTGTCAGGGTGCCGGTTGCCGGCTGTGCAGCAACACCGGATGGATCGAGATCCTGGGCGCCGGCATGGTTCATCCCGACGTGTTGAGGAGGGTAGACTACGATCCTGAGGTCTACACCGGATTTGCCTTTGGCATGGGTGTGGAGCGCATCCCCCTGTTGAAGTACGGCATCGACGACATCCGCCTGTTCTATGGCAATGATCTGCGCTTTCTGAAGCAGTTCTAGTAAGGTTGAGGAAATGAAGGTCCCGTTCAGTTGGCTCCGAGAATATGTCAGCGTCTCCTTGAAGGCCAAGGAGGTCGCCGAGCGCCTAACGATGGCCGGAGTCGAAGCCAACGTGACCGAGGTTACGGGCCAGTCCTGGGACAAAATCACGGTGGGCCAGATAGTAGCCCTGGAGCCGCATCCCAATGCCGATCGGCTGCAGTTGGCCACCATTGACTTCGGTCAGGGGCAGTCGAAGGTAGTGTGTGGCGCCACCAATGTCCGGACGGGCGACAAGGTGCCTTTCGCCCAAGTCGGGGCCGAGCTCATCGACGGGCATTCCGGCAAACCAGCCAAGCTTAAACCGGCCAAGATACGCGGCGTGACTTCAGAAGGCATGGCCTGTTCGGAGAAGGAGTTGGGCATCTCTGACAGCCACGAGGGTGTGCTGGTACTGCCCGCAGATGCCCCTCTGGGAGCTCCCCTAGCCGAGTACCTGGGAGATGCTGTGTTCGACCTGGAGGTCACGCCGAACCGTCCGGACTGCCTGTCCGTATTAGGAGTGGCGAGGGAGGCAGCAGCCCTTACCCAACAAGAAGTCAGATACCCATTCTCTGGATACGAAGAGGCAGGCGACGCCATAGACAAGCATGTCTCGGTGGAGATCGCTGATGCTGACCTCTGCCAGCGTTACTGCGCTAGCCTGATTGAGGGCATCAAGATCGGCCCGTCGCCGACCTGGATGCAGCAGAGGTTGACCGCCTGCGGGATGAGGCCCATAAACAACATCGTGGACATCACCAATTATGTGATGCTGGAATACGGCCAGCCCCTGCATGCGTTTGATTTCCGCAAGATCGGCGGTGCCAAGATAGTCGTTCGCCGCGCCCGTGCGGGTGAGAGACTGACCAGCCTGGACGGTGTGGACCGGGAGCTGCGTCCGGACATGCTGGTCATTGCCGATCAGGCCATCCCGGTTGCCATCGCCGGCGTCATGGGTGGCGCGGACAGTGAAGTAACGGGGAACACAACCTCTGTCCTCCTAGAATCGGCCAATTTCAACCAGGTGAACATCCGCCGGACGTCGTCCGGACTGAAGCTGCGCAGCGAAGCTTCAATGCGCTTCGAAAGGGGCATCAGCCCGGAGCTGACGGTGCCGGCTTTGAGAAGGGCAACGCAGCTCATACTGCAGGTCGCCGGCGGCCAAGCCGCCAAGGGCCTTGCCGACGCCTACCCAGGCAAGAAGGAGGCCAGGGTCATACAGTTGCGCACCTCGTCGGTCAGGCAACTGCTGGGCTTGGAGCTGACACAGGAGCAGATCGTCAATACGCTCATCTCTCTCGGTTTCCAGTGTACGCGGAAGGATTCCCTGGAGACCACGGTCACTGTTCCCTACTGGCGCATGGATGTCAACCAGTCTGCCGATCTGGCTGAAGAAGTGGCCCGCGTCATGGGCTATGCTACCATTCCGACAACTACCCTGAGCAGTGAGTTGCCGAGACAGCAGGTGGACACCCACTTGGCCTTCAGGGAGCAACTGCGTGACCTTATGGTGGCCGCCGGTTTCCAGGAGATAATCACCTATTCTCTGACCAGCCAGGAGAAGCTCGCCAGGGCAGCCAGCGCGGAAACCGCCATCCGTGTGGCCAACCCACTCAGTGCGGAGCTCGAGTATCTGCGCACCAGCCTCCGGCCCGGCCTTCTCTCCACCCTGGAGGCCAACCAGAAGTACGAGGAAGGGGGCATCAGGCTGTTCGAAATCGGCCGGGTGTTCCTGGGCAGAGGCAACGACCTGCCTGACGAGAGAGAGACCCTCGGCGGCGTGGTCAGTGGGCCCCGCGGGGCGCTGTCATGGCTCGGAGAGAAGGGCCAGTCCGACTTCTTCGATGCGAAGGGGACAGTGGAATCCGTGCTCTCCAGGCTGGGCATCGAGGCCGACTATG
>DAIQQD010000127.1:0-6390 GCA_036787015.1 Chloroflexota bacterium | reverse complement strand
TAGACTTTCCATCTTCTCTCGACATCCTTCTTCTTGATGCCGAACCGCTTGTCCAGGAAGGCGTAGGTGTTCTCCATGTCCCGCTTGAGATCCTCGATATTGTTCTGGTGCCCCTGGAGACACGAATCTGACGGTATCTTCTGCCCCTTGACCGGAACTGCATATATATCCATGAGGTCGCCGGTCCTCTTCTCCCTAAACTTGATGCGAACCTTCTGGCCTATGAAGACGTCAGTCGGCGCGGTCACCACCTGAATGGGAATTGCCGTATGGGCGCCGTCGATTTGAACATACGCCAGCACAAATGGAAGCATCTCCAGAAAGGCCTCCGCTGAAAAGAGCATTACGGAAAACGTGTGCACTTTGCCTCTTAGAGGTAGTTCTATCCATTCCGTGTCAGCGACCCTGCATTCGGGATTCCAGCAGTGGACTCTGGGCGGGCAGTACACCGTCTTGCACTTCGGGCATTTGGTCCCGAACAGCTGCCTGTCAATCAACCCTTTGAAGAACTTCGAAACCAGCCCATAGCTGTGGTGGTAGAGTACGCCGTGGGGGCGATATACAACCATGAAGTCTTCTTCTTTGCATTCCTCAGCTAGCCCCGGTCCCGAAAGGGCCCTTACCATCTCATATCCCTTGACAGTCCAATTGCCTTTTCTCGCGTACTCTTCCCACTCCTTCTTGATTGGAGTGGCTTTGTCCTGTATTATCTTCGGCTCTCTTGTCATTTCCCCACCTCCGAAACTAGTCTTTTGAGTAGATGATGACCCCACCCTGGCATCCCGTTCCGCCATGCCCCGTGGTGATAGCTTTCCTGGCATTCTTGACCTGGAGCGTGGCATTCCCCAGTTTTTTCTTGATCAGCCCGGCCAATTGCCAGTGTAGGAAGAGAGTCTGGATCAAGGATGTCGCACCCACCGGATGCGTGAATGAAGTCAGGCCGCCGCTCAGCTGGCAGGGAAGCTCACCGCCACGCTCGACTATCCCCTGGCGAATCATGGTTTTGCCCTCGCCTCGCGGGCAGAACATGAGGTCCTCATACAGGCAGAGCTCTACACCATCGTACGGAGCAAACAACTCCGCCACGTCAAGCTCTTTCAGAGGATCGCTGATGCCCGCTTGTGCGTAAGCCTGTCTTGCTGACTCTCTGGCAAAACCGAAGTTGGCCATCTCCGGGTAGGGGGTCTTCGGCTTCTCGAAGTTGGCGGGATACAGCTGTTCGTCTGCCTTGTAGACGCCGTGATAGGCCCAGTCCACCAGCCTGTCGCCCGGCCTCATGGAATCCGTTCCCAGACCCACCCCCGCAATCCACATCGGATTGCTGGACAGGCGCTTGGCCGCCTTCTCTGAACCAATCAGCAGGCAGCAGGCACCCTCGCTGATGAGGGCACAATTCCATCTGCGGTAGGGCCAGGCTATTATCCTGTCCTTGTAGTAGTCGTCCAGCGTCACGGGCGCGGTCCCGTGCTCGGCCCTCCATTGGGAGAACGGGTTGTGTATCGCGTTGTTCCGGTTCTTGACGGCAATCCGCCCCAGGTCCTCGATCGTCTCGCCATACAGCTGCATGTGCCGGGTCTCCAGGGCGGCATAGTATCCGTTGTAGAAGCCGCCCACGGTGAAATCCCAGTCCGTGTCAGAAGCTGAGGCTATGAACTCATTGGTGGTAGCGGTGTCCACCTCCGACATCCACTCCCAGCCCAGCAGGAGAATGAGGTCGTACCGGCCCGACTTGATGAGGTAATAGGCATTGATAATGTTGTCCAGCGGAGTGCTTCCGCCGGCCTCAACCCGGTAGCCACCCTTCCTGTGCTGTCCGATGTAGTCCTGGACTATCCATGCCATGCAGAGCTGCTGGTTCAGATGGTCGCTGAAGTAGCTGCTCTGCACAAATTCGATTTCCCGTGGATCGAGGTTGGGGAAATCATCGAGCATTTTCTTGTACGCCATGGCCACGCCCTCTTCGGCGTTGTCGTACCGCACCCTGCCCGGCCTGTACAGGCCGCCTCCTAGGATTGCCACCCGCCTGTCACTCATGAGCCACCCCCTTCGTCATTGGTCGTATTGTCTAGAGACCCAGTTCGTTGGCCACGACGGCGCGTTGAACCGCGCTGTCACCGAACATGATGTCGCCCGCCTTTGCCCTTCTGTAATACAGGTGCATGTCGTGATCCATGGTGAAGCCAATCGCTCCAAATATCTGGTGACCCAGCAACGTGACGCGGCCATAGGCCTCGCCCGTCCAGGCCTTGGCAATCGCCACATCCATCGTGGCAGGCAACCCCTCCGATACCTTCCATGCTGCCTTGTAGGTGACGAAGCGCGAGCCATCTACATCGCTGACCATGTTGGCGCAGTAATGCTGGATGGCTTGGAAGCTGCCGATTGGACGGTTGAATTGGACTCTCTCTTTGGCATAGGCCACGGCCATATCCAACGCCGCTTGAGCCCCACCTACCATCTCGGCGCACTTGGCTACCTTCGCCTTCTCGAGCACTTCCTCAACAACTCTCCAGCCTTGATTCAGCTTGCCCACAACGTTCCCTTTCGGCACAGCCACGTTGTCAAGAACGACCTCGCACTTCTTGTCACGGGCCAATGTCTTCAAGAGCGTACACTTGACACCAGGTGACTTGGAGTCCACCAGGAAGATGGTGATCCCATTCTCGGGTTGGCGCGCGGGCTTGGTCCTGGCCACACACAGCAGATAGTCTGCCGCGTTGGCATCAGAGACGAAGAGCTTCGTGCCATTGATGACATACCCGCCATCCCGCGCGGTGGCCGTGGTTTTCACCGACTTGGCGTCGTACTTGGCGCTGGCTTCGGTCAATGCCAGGGTGAGCTTCAGGCTACCCGCAGCGACCTTGGGAAGTATGTCCTTCTTCTGGACCTCGTTCCCTGCAGCCAGCACAGTCAGGCCTCCAAGAACCACGGTAGAGAAGAATGGCCCGGGCACGACGTTGTACCCCATGGCCTCCAGCAAAACTACCAGATCCAGGAAACTGCCGTCACCACCACCGTACTTGCCCGGAAAGGGCAATCCCATCCACCCCAGGTCAGACATCTTTTTCCACACTTCAGGTGAGTAACCTGTATCGCTTTCATCCAACTGCCTCACCAGCTTCTTGGGAAGTTCTTTCTGCAAGAAATCGCGGGCCGATTTCCTCAACATTTCCTGTTCGTCGGTTAGACCGAAGTCCATCTTTCGCCTCCCGTTCAGAAATCCTAACGACTGACCACAGGTTTGAGGTCACACATAAGTCAACTTGCCCAGGGCAGTCCCAAACCCCTGGCAGCTATGATATTGCGTTGGATCTCAGAGGTCCCCGCGCCAACAAGAGCAGAGATGCAATCCAGATAGCCAGTGCACACCCTGCCGTTTAAGGGAGCCCATCTGTTACCCTTCTCCAGCTCGCCATACGGCCCCAGGATGCCCATGGCCGCACTGGCCAGCTTCTGACTCAGTTGAGTGATAACCAGTTTGAGCACGGACGATTCGACATTTGTCGGAAGTCCCCGGTCGATCATCCAGGCTGTTTGCCAGAAGAACATGTAGGCCACGTCGATCTCGATGGCCAACTCAGCCATTTCATTACGCATCAGTGACTTGGAGGTCGAGGTCTGCCCATTGCGCTTTGCCTCCAAGCACCAATGCAGCAGTTCCTCGAAAACACGTTTGAACCCGCCTATGGGGACAACCAGTCTCTCAAAGTCCAGGGCAAGCATAGCGTAGTACCAGCCCAGATTCCGTTCCCCGACTATATTCCTCTTGGGCACTCTTACGTCGTCGAAGAACACTTCGTTGAACGAGTGGAATCCGCAGATGTTCGTCAAAGGGCGAATGGTTATTCCTTTTGACCGGTGATCCACGATGACCAGCGAAATTCCCTTGCGGGGAGCCACGCTGCTGTCTGTCCTGACCAGCATCCAGGCATAGTCGCACAGGTGGGCAGCGCTGCTCCAGGTCTTCTGTCCATTGATCACCAGGTCGTCACCTTCCTCTACGGCGCTGGTCTTGATGGAGGCCAAATCAGAACCGGCAGACGGCTCACTGTAGGCGAGCCAGAACCTGGAGTTCTCTTTGGCGATCCTGGGCAACCATTCCTTCTTCAACTGTTCGTTGCCAAAGGTCAGAATCGTGGGGCCGACGATCAGCGTCGCAATCCCGGGACCGGGTGCTCTGTGATAGCTCAAACGTTCGTGGAAGATGGCCTGTTCGATGTGGGAACGCCCTGCGCCTCCATACTCCTTTGGCCACGAGATGGTGAGCCAGCCCTTCTCCCCCAATTTGCGCCTGAATTCCTCTCCGGCGGGAGTCAGTTCCTCAAAATCAGGTATAGTGCCGTACCCACCGGGCCAGTGGTGGCTCCCTTCAGCCCAGCCGGCTGGAAGCTCACTCCTTATGAAGCTATCAACTTCCTGGTTGAATGCCTCCTGCTCACTGGTGAATCGAAAATCCACTCGTCTTCCCCTCCCACCGACTCTCAGCATCAACCGGGCCAGGTCATTGCTGGCGGGGCAATCCCAGCCCTCTCATGGCGACGATGTTCTTCTGAATCTCGTTGGTGCCGCCGCCAACGCCTATGGACAGGCAACTCAGGTATGTTCGCTCCATCCTGGCTCTGGCAACGGCCAGCTTTGAGTCCTGGCCCAATTCACCATAGTGGCCCAGGACCCGCATTCCGACGCTTGCTGTGTGTCTCATGAGTTCGCTTGAGAACAGTAATGACATGGAGGACTCATAGCTGGGGTGAAGGCCTTTGGCATACATCCAGGCGATACGGTAGCACATCATTCGCAGGACCTCGTTCTCTACCACCAGCTTTGCTACCTCATCTCTTATCAAAGCGTCGTCATCACTAGTACCGGAGTGTCTAGCTTCCTTCGCGTACTCTATCAATTCCTCGATGACGCGTTGGTTTCCAGCGGCCGTGCCGATCATGGAGCGTTCATAGTCGAGCGCCATCGCCAGCTGGTACCAGCCGTTGTTTCTCTCACCGACCAGGGCATCCTTAGGTATACGTACATCGTCAAGGAAGACCTCATTGAATGAGTGTTGGTTCAGTATGTTTATGAGAGGCTTGACTGTTATGCCAGGGGTCTTCATGTCGATGATGAACATGCTGATGCCTCTATGCTTGGGCGCGTTGGGGTCGGTTCTGGCCCCCAACCAGCAATAGTTGGCATAGTGAGCAAAACTGCACCACGTCTTCTGTCCGTTGATCACCCAGCTGTCGCCATCCTCAACGGCCCGCGTTTGAATGGAAGCCAGGTCCGAACCGGAGTTAGGCTCACTGTATCCGAGGCAGAAGCATGATTCTCCCTTTGCCACTTCGGTGAGGTACTTCCTCTTCTGCTGCTCACTGCCAAAGAGCAAGATCGCGCCACCTACCCAGTTGGCCGATATCTCCATCTCAATGCCTACCGGAGCCCTGTGGTAGTACAACTCCTCAGCCAGGATGAGACGTCTTATGTGGCTCATCTGCGAGCCCCCATACTCCTTCGGATACGCTGGCGCGAGCCAGCCCTTCTGACCCAGTTTGCGCTGGAACTCCCGCAAGAGGGCCCATGACTCGTCTGTTTCCTCCCAGAGTCCAGGGTCGAGTTCAGCCCACCTGGCTGGAATCTCTGCCTTGACCCACTGTCTTACTTCTTGTCTGAATGCCTCTTCTTCGGCCGAGAACTTGAAGTCCATACTCGTCCTCCATCCTTTGGGGGTCCCTTTGTCTTCTTGATAATGCTGAAACGGTCTATGTCGTGGAACTAGTCGCCGGTCGGTTGTCACTGAACGCCGCCTGCAAACGCGTGCCGGTCATTCGAGGCGACCCCGCAGGGCGGGCGGCTGGCCGTGACATAATAACCTACGCTGGTTTAGGCAGTCGTCCGATGAACGCCTTCAACGTGGAAAGCGCCACGGCTTCGCCCTTCTGGTTCTTGACCGACTCCTTGAGTGTTATGACTCCACCCAGATCACCTTTGTCCTCTTTGCCGGTGACCTCAAGTTCCACGTGTATGGTATCGCCGATCTTGGTCGGTGCGGTGAATCTCACCTTGTCCATGCCGTAGAAGGCAATGATCGCCATGTCATACAGAGGGAGAAGTCCGTTGGCTATGGACAGTACTAGGAGACCGTGGGCTATCCTTTCTCCAAAAGGGCCCTTCTTCGCGTATTCAACGTCGGTGTGTAGCGGATACCAGTCTCCGGTCAAAGCGGCGAAACTGACGATGTCAGTCTCCGTGACGGTTCTGGCCCGGGTCACTACCGTTTCGCCAACCTGGAAGTCTTCAAAGTACTTCATGCAGCCTCCTTCTAGAGTGTGTTCTCTACAGGGCCTTGAAGACGGTAGTCTGGCAACCAGCGTGGTATGACCGATCCCCCCATGAGCCCCGGTC
>DAIQQD010000126.1:0-6397 GCA_036787015.1 Chloroflexota bacterium | reverse complement strand
ATCCTGGGGAGCAAAGGGCGATTCGTGAATCGCCCCTGTGGGGATACCCTCGGACTCCCAACAGGAAGTGTCCTGCACCTCATGCTGATCCTGTTTCGAGAGTAACACCTTACCAAATATCGACTGGAGGCGCAAGACGGCATGTCCCATCGACCTAATATGGAGAGACCGTCGAAGCGACGAATGGCAACCCCAACGGGGGTATTGGAGGAAGATGATGAGGTGACGCAGAAGTATCAGTCGCCAAAGGAGAGGTACAACAGAAGATGCTACTACCGCCCATTCCGGTTGAGCTTGTCTGGCAGGATAGGCGGAGCTACTTCTTGGAAGGTCGTTGACCTCGTAAGGTCTCAAGGTCCAGAGTGTTTTGTGCCAGAACAATGGAGACAGCCTCAATAATGGCTTGGTAGACCATTAAATGGAAGTCAAAGTCAGTATCATCCTTGTGTTCTGCCTGTAGGTTTCGCATGACACCAGAAAGAGGTTCTTTGGGATTTGTACCGACTGCATCGAAGTAGTCAGACATATGCTTGACTATGGCTGCTTCCACGTATTGGGGTTGTGTTCTCTTCTTGAGACGGTTTGCTGCTATGACCTTGGCATCTTGGATCATCGAATACCTCCGTTTCTAGTTGGAGGCCATTATAACCCCGAAGAACCTGGATGGCACAGTATCACAGGGATCGTAGCGTGCCTTAGCGTCATGCTATAATCAGCCAAAATCGTGAAGGCCGTGCCCAGGCTCATGCCGATTGACAAGTGCGGAGGTTGATCTTCTGATGGAACCGTTGCATGTCTGGCATACTCCCTGGGCAGAGCTGGATGTGGTTCTGCGTCTCATCATGGCCGCCGTAGTCGGCGGTGTAATCGGGATGGATAGAGAGCGAGCCCACAAGTGGGCGGGCATCCGCACCCTGCTTCTGGTTTGCCTTGGGTCGACCCTGTTCACCATCGTCTCCATCTACGGTTTTGGTGACCCTGCTGATCCGTCCCAGGTTGTTGATCCGGCCAGACTTGCCGCAGGAATCGTGGTGGGCATTGGTTTCCTGGGGGCTGGCGTAATCCTTCACAGCGAGAAGGGGGTGTTGGGGCTCACCACTGCCGCTGCCGTTTGGGCTGTCGCTGCTATCGGGGTGGCGATCGGCTGCGGGCTATACCTGATAGCCCTGGCGACTACCCTTCTCATACTGGTGGCACTCCGCCTCAAGACGAAGCACCCCCACGACTAGCAACTATGCCGCCCCGTCAACCACTCCGTCCTCCTGGAACTTGGCTATCTCAGCCTCACTGTAGCCACCAATGTCCCTTAGTATCTCCCGGGTGTGCTCGCCCAGTTTCGGCGCCGTGAAACCGGGAGCAGCCGGCGTTTCGCTGAACTCGACGGGATAGCCCGGTACTTTGATGTCGCCGAATAGACGGTGACTGGTGTCGATGACGTAGTCGTTGGCTGTCGTCTGCGGGTCTTTGGTCAACTCCACCGCGGTGTTAACCGGAGAGCAGAAGACATCGCGTTTGGAAAGGACGCGGACCCATTCGTCCCGCGGCCTGGCGACGAACACCGTGTCCAGGAAGGCGATGAAATCATCGCGGTTCTCGAACCTCCTGTCCCGGTTCTCGAACCTGGCGTCGTGCTCCAGCTCCGGGTGGTCGATGGCCAGGCAGAAGTTCCGCCAGGCGGTGGGGTGGTGGGCCACCGTCATGCAGAGCCATTTGCCGTCCCGGCACTTGTAGAAGTTGCGCAGCGGGTCGGTGGACTTGCGCTGGTGTCGGGGCACATCCTGGTTCATCACGAGTGCGGTGAGAACGTTGTAATACTGCAAGAACATGGCTGAGCTCAAGAGAGAAACCTTAACTTCCTGCCCCAGGCCGGTGCGTTCTCTGACATATAGCGCCGTCAAAATGGCGTGGCTGACGGTTATGGCCGTGACCTGGTCGATGAGACCGAACTGGGAGATCAAAGGAGGCATATCTGGCTCGCCGGTGCACATCATCAGGCCTGATCTGGCCTGGCCGAGGAAGTCAAAACCTCCCGCCTCCCTGTCGGGGCCTCTTGATCCGAAGGCGGAGACGGCGGCATAGATCAGCCTGGGGTTGATCTCCCGCAGATCCGCGTATGTCATGCGCTGGTTCTCCACTGCCTTCGAGCGGAAGTTGGTCACGAAGACGTCGCACTTGGATGCCAGGCGGTGGGCGATCTGCTTGCCTTCTTGCTTGCTCAGGTCCAGGGCAATGCTCTTCTTGTGGCGGTTCGCTCCTTCATAGAAGACACTGTGCCCGTTCTTGGCCACCGGGAAGTTCCCGAAACGGGTCAGCAAGCGTATAGGGTCGCCGCTCTTGGGTAGCTCTATCTTGATGACTTCGGCCCCCAGGTCGCCCAGGATAGCCAGCGCCCCGGGGCCGGCGTGAAACGCGCCCCATTCCAGGGCCCGGATGCCTTTGAGCGGCTGGTTTTCAGAGTGGTTGTCTCCCAATGAACGGCTCCTTTCTGAAACCGGCGATGCGATGTGCGATGGATGAAATCGTCTATGAAAATGGTAATCTCGCGGTTGTGGTGGGGTCAAGGCGGGCGCCCGGCAGCCAATCTCAAGCCGGCGCTGTGGTGACGAGCCGCGCATCATCGCGGGCGGCCTTCACCGCTTTGAGGGCGCTCTTCTCCTTGTCCTTGATCTCCAGCATGATGTCAAAGTCGAGAGGGCTGGTCTCTGAGAGGAAGCGCCGGAACTGCCGGATGTCGATGGAAGCGGCGTGACTGCCTCTGGACTTGCCGGGCGACGGCTGGCTGTAGTCTGCCATGGGCGGGCCGTCCTCGACATTCCACGTCCGGGCAGCTAGTCGGAGGGCTTCCGCCACGGTCTCTCCACGGTTTAGGATCTGGTGATGGAAGGCATCAAACAACACCGGGATTCCCGTCGCGGCGCTCACCTGCAGGCAATCCGCCAGGGCGTAGCTCCTTTCGTCGTTTTCCACCACCAGCCGTCTCCTAACAGCCTCGCTGAGCAGCGCGTGTCTCCCGACAAACCGAGCCAGGCTCTGAGCGCGATCGCCGTAGACGCCGCCGACGTGGATCTGGATCTTGGCCGATAAGTCCAACCCCATCAGATCCAGGACCTGCGCATGGTACTGCAGTTCCCGGATGCTGTTGTCCACCACTTCCTCGTTCGGCGAATTGATGACGACGAACTGGTCGGGGTGCATCGATATGCGCATCCTGTGGCTTCTTGCCATGCGTCCGATCTCCGACAGTTGTGCCGCAAAATGACGCTGCCAGTTGAAACGGCAGACCGGATGAGATGCGAACGGGATCAGGTCGGAGGTGATGCGGAAGAATAGCAGGTGGTTCCGGGCGTTGTACTCCAGTATCCGGGCCAGGCAGTCGAGGTTGTTCTGGACGGTGGCCGTCAGGCGCTCTTCCGAATAGGACTTCAGCCGGAACGTCCTGTCCGCCTTGCAGTCAAGCGTAGTGTTGATGCAAGGGTATCCGATTCTCATTACTGGTCGCCTGCCTGTGTCTGAGAGGCGTCTTCCCGCCAGTCTAGAGCTAGATGCCGAGTTCGCTGCGGAGGTGGACGAAGGTGAGCAGGCTGTCGCGCCATACTATGCCAACGATGTTGCTGTCCTGCAACACGGGCACCTGGTCGACGTTCTGCTCCATAAGAAGATACATCACGCTGGAGAGGTCATCGTCGGGGCGCGCTTGTCTCATCTTGTCGATAGGGGTCATGATCTCCCTGACTGTCTTGACTGGCCAGAGCTTCCGTTCGACCGCTCTGACGTCGTGCGCGGTGACCAGTCCCAGGGCCCGCCCGAAATCGACGACCGAATAGCAGCGGCGGCCTGACACCAGGATGTGGTCGTTCACCAGTTGCTCCAACGTGACTGTGGAGGGCACCACCTCGCAATCCTGCGTCATTACTTCGGAGACTTTGTGGCCACGGAGGATGTCCTGGAGCGCCATCTGGCGGTAGCTCCCGGCAGCGGCGTTCTCCAGAATCCAGCCAACGATGAGAAGCGACAGGCCGGATGCATACTGGGAGATGAAGACCAGGACGATTCCGCCGAAGATGAAGAGGTAGCCGAAGCCTCTGCCGACGATCGAAGCGATCCTGGTGGACCGGCGCAAGTTGCGCGAGCGCCACCAGATCAGGGAGCGCAGCACGCGCCCGCCGTCCAGAGGGAACCCGGGGATCATGTTGAAAGCGGCCAGAATCACGTTCATGTAACCAAGCCAGAAAGTCATGCCGGCCACCGGTGACGCGGAGTACCGGGTGGCAAAGAAGATGCCCCAGCATGCGGCCCCGATCACCAGGCTGGTGCCCGGTCCGGCCACCGCCAGGCGGAACTCGACGGAGGGTGACTTCGGCTCCTCGGTGAGTTGTGATACTCCACCGAATATGAACAGGGTGATGGCGCTGACCTTCAGGCCGGCGGCCTTGGCCACCAGGCTGTGGGCCATTTCGTGGGCCAGCACCGAGACAAAGAAGAGAATGCTGGTAGCCGAGCCAATAACCCAGCAGGTAGCCGTGCTCCAATCCTGGTAGTCATCGACGCTGGGGAAGTAGTCGGTGGCCAGCACCCACGTGATCCAAAGGAAGATGATGAACCACGACCAGTGCAGCTTCACTTCGATGCCGAAGAACCGGCCTATCGGGATTCCGCCACTGAACACTGATTTCTCCTCTGCAGGTATTGATGCCAGACTGGAATAATGCCGCGCCGCCCGTGTCCCCACGCCTCCCCGTGCTTATAAGATACCACAATTTTGTTCGGACATGGCCGAAACGATAGAATAGACACTGTATGGATTGAGGCATGTAGCGATCTCGCCCTCCGGCTCGAAGGGCGTGGGGTTCAGCGTGCTGAACTCCTATGTGGGAAAGGGGGTGTGCCCCAGTTCCCTTTTCCTCCCCCAAGAGTGGGGGCCAGAGGGTTGAAGGCGAGAGCAAGTACACCGTCTCGGGAGGATTGAGCAGTGCAGAGCGGATTGTCTGAGCAAGAACTGAAGCAGTTTGAGCGCATTTTCTACGCGCGATCCATTGCCGTGGTCGGCGCTTCCACCGATCAGCGGAAGATGGGATTCCAGTGGGTGGCCGGCCTGCTGTCTGCGGGCTACAAGGGCGACGTATATCCCGTCAACCTCGGCGGTGGCGAGATCATGAAGCTCAAGATACACCCCCGGCTGACCGACATCCCGGGGCCGGTGGACCTGGTGATCTGCTGCATTCCCAGGTTACGTGTTCTCGACTTGCTGAACGATTGCGCCGCGAAGCAGGTCGGCGGCATCAGCTTCTTCACGGCCGGGTTCCGGGAGACGGGCGAACCGGAGTGGATCCGGGTGGAGGAGGAGATGGCCAGGCGGGCGCGGGCAGGTGGCTTTCGCATCATTGGGCCCAACTGCATGGGCATAAGCTGCCCGGAGCAGGGCATTCCGTTTGGACCGTCTCCAATAACAAACAAGGTGGGCTCAGCCGCGTTCATATCCCAGAGTGGCGGACATGCGGGCAAACTAGGAACAATATCCCTCACGCGTGTGATCGGCCTCAGCAAGCTGGCCAGCATCGGCAACTGCTGCGATCTGGGCAGTGCCGACTACCTGGAGTATCTGGCCTGGGACCAGAAGACCGAGGTGGTGGGGATGTACCTGGAGGGGCCGCGGGACAGCGCTCGCTTGCTGAAGGTAATGGGCATGGCGACGCGCCGGAAGCCAGTCTTCGTTTGGAAGGGAGGTCGCACGGCGGCGGGGGCCAGGGCGGCCACTTCTCACACGGGAGCACTGGCAGCCTCGGCCAGCGTTTGGTCAGGAGCTCTGCGGCAGGCGGGTGCGGTGGAGGTCAACGGTCTTGATGAGATGGCCGATACTCTGCTGTTGTTTCAGTCGGTGGGGCGATTGGAAAGGGCGAACCTGGGGATCATCTGTGGGCTGACCGATGGGGGAGGAGGGGAAGCGGTGCTTTCAGCCGATGCCTGTGCGGCGCAGGGGATAGAGGTCATTCCGTTCACGGACAAGACGCGCCGGGAGTTGCTGAGCGTGTTGGGTCAGGTGGGCAGTGTCCTGGTCAATCCGGTGGACGTTAGCCAACGAACGGGCAACCTGCAGGCCCTCGAGAAGACCATTGAGCTGGTGGCCGCTGAGCCGAACATCGACCTCATCACGGTATACGAGAACATGGACATATTGCTCGGGTTCATCGGCAGACCGACGACAGACCTGATGAATGAGATAGTGGCCAAGGCCAGACAGAAGTACGGGAAACCCGTCATCATCGTCTCACCTCCGGGCGCGTTTGAGAAAGACCGGGTGGATGTTGAGTCCAAGCTGTCTGAAGCGGGAATCCCCGTCTTCCCCAGCATGGAGCGGGCCGCAAAAGCCATCGCCAACGTGAGGCAGTGCTGCCGGCTT
>DAIQQD010000314.1:0-1795 GCA_036787015.1 Chloroflexota bacterium | reverse complement strand
TCCGGTCAAATCTCAAGAGACTTCGTCTACTCCGTCGTTATGTTCACCAGATGAACCCAGAAACGGCGGTAGGATCTGGTGCCTGAACAGAGAAGCGGTTAGGATTGTTGAACATGAGCAAGGAAGAAGAGGTCGTTCAGGCTCACCCAGAGGGTGAGGTCCAAATCGCAAGAAATCAGCCGGCAGAAACCGCCACCAGCCTGGACACTTTCGCGGGCAAGGTTCATGTGAAGTGGGCGCCAGAAGCCGCTGTGAGCAGCTTGGGCCTGATGCCATTCTTCATCGAGTTTCTCAAGACCAGTGGTCTGTTCGACAAATGGGTAGCGGATTGTCCTCTGCACTACACCAGTGGGAACGCGCCCGAGAAGCGGGATGTCCTGGGAACGCTGGTGCTCTCGGTGCTGGCCGGTCATTGGCGGTACGCCCACATCAACGCGATCCGGGCCGACGGCATCAATCCGGAATTACTGGGAATGACCGGCGTGGCGAGCGAGGACTCGGTGCGGCGGGGCATGAAAGCCATGGATGAGGCCGCCAGCGGAGAGTGGCTGAAAGGGCATCTGAAGGCCAGCTACGAGCTGCTGCTGGAGGAGCCCTGGGTATTAGATGTGGACACCACCGTGAAGCCGTTGTACGGACACCAGCAAGACGCCAAGGTGGGATACAACCCGACCAAGCCAGGGCGGCCGTCGCACGCCTATCACAGTTACTTCGTGGCAAATATTCGGATGGTGTTGGACATGGAGGTGCAGGCGGGGAATCAGACGGCTCCGTTGTTTGCGCAACCGGAACTGTGGGCCTTCCTGGATGGACTCCCCCAGCGGAGCCGGCCCGTCTTCTTGCGCGGGGACAGCCATTGGGGCGCGGAGAAAGCCATGGTGGGAGCCGAGCAGCGAGGGCTTGGATACCTGTTCAAACTCAAGCAGAGCGCGAATGTGAAGAAGCTGATCGGACAGATCTTCCGGAAAGAGGAATGGGTGGAAGCGGGGCAACCATGGCAGGGAAGAGAGGACGTGTTGCGGTTGAGCGGATGGAGCAAGGGACGGCGGGTGGTGGTGCTGCGGCGGCCGATGCGGAGCAAACCGGCGGCGGAAGTAGCAACTGTGGGCCAGAAGAAGTCCCGACGAAAAGCGGCCCAACAGTTGAGCTTGGATCTGCCGGAACTGACTTACCAGGGAATGCAGTATGAGTACGTGGTGCTGGTGACCTCGCTGACGGACGAGGTGCGGACCGTCGCGCAGCACTACCGGGACCGGGGCGATGCGGAGAACAACTTCGACGAGCTGAAGAACCAGTGGGGATGGGCAGGCTTCACGACCCAAGACCGGAAGCGCTGCCAGATCATGGGGCGGATCATCGCCTTGGTCTACAACTGGTGGACGATCTTCATGCGCTTGGGAATCCCGGATAAGCATGCCGAAGCCATCACCTCGCGGCCGTTGGCACTGCACGGCATCGCCCGACAAACCCGGCACGGGAATCAGACCACGGTGGAGATCACGAGCACGCACGCCAAGGCCTCGCAGATCGCGGAAATCCTGACCAAGGTGAGCGGGTTTCTCAAGCGAATCAAAACGACTGCGGAGCAGTTGACGCAAAGGGAGCGGTGGAAGCTGATCCTCAGCGCCGCGTTTCGCCACTTCCTCGGTGGCAAGGTCATCGGAAGCCCGGGTCGGCTGGCCGATGCTACCGGTTAACTGCCGTTTCTAGGTTTATTTCTTCCTGGCCGAACCGGGGCGTACCTACATGGCTGCGATTTACGCCAAATCGCGAAAGGAGACCCTTTCGGCGGCCG
>DAIQQD010000125.1:2236-6431 GCA_036787015.1 Chloroflexota bacterium | reverse complement strand
GCGGGTTTGGCTAACCCTGACAACTGTTCGGGCTCTTGGGGAGATACGGGTGTGGCGACCATGCTGCCCCACGATCTCTAAGGACCCGAGGTCAATCAGCCGGCCACACCTATCCTCTGACTGGCATTCCAACACCTTATCCGAGATACAAGGTCAAATGAAGAGACATGGCGGCCACAGGCAGTCAATGTGCCTTTGGAATCCAAGAGCCTTGAGCAAACTGGCGAGATCTGCTGCTGACCCACAGAAGGAACTGAAAGAGCGCTCTGGAAAGGCTTGGCGTTTTGACTAGAGCAGGAGTGTCCGCCCTTCTTGTCTGTCTGGCTTTCCCATTCTCCTGCTCATCACCCGACCAGCGCCCTGTTGGACTTCGGACTGTTCCCCTTTGTATTCAAGGAGGTGTTGACGGCCCAGTGTCTAGGCATACGTGGGCTGATTCGGCTCGGGATTCTTTGGGACTTGGCATCACCTCAAGGCGGACGTCTGTACCTCAGCGACTGGTACACCCATCGGAGGCATGGCGATTGGGGGCATCCGTTCGCTCGAATCAGCGGCCCTCTTCCAGCCTGTCTCGAGTCCCTATCAGTCGCGGGGTCGAGTACATCTTCGTTTGACCCTTACTCAGGACGAGTCTGATCAGGAAGAGTTCCACCATAACAATGCCCAGAATGATGCATACGTCAGCCAAGTTGAAGACTGTCCCGACGGAGCCACCGGATGGGATGAACGCGATGAAGTCGGTGACCTGACCATAGGCAATCCTGTCTACTACGTTGCCCAAACTGCCACCTACGAATAGCCCAACACCCATGTTGAGTAGCGTGCTATTGGATCGCTCGAATCGCCAGTAGAGGACTACAGACGCGACTATCATCGCGAGAGGCAGGAGCAATGAAACAGCCGGTGGTGCGGATATGCCAAAGACCATACCTGGATTCACCACATTGGTTATGTGAAGACCAGGCGCCAGACGTGTCGACTGCTCTGTGGCAAGGCTCTCTTTGAACCCCAATTTGGTGAGCTGATCTACTTCCAATGCCACAAGGGCCAGAAAAGGGGCTGTCTGTAGCTGTTGCCCCAAACCCAGCGCCTTGGGATCACGACCGCCTGCGACCCGTTTCATGATCCGTTGCTCCGGACGTGGAGGTTCGGATTCTTCGTTCTCTGGAGCTCGGTGAGAGTGGTGGTCTGCTGCCCATGCCATATACTGCGGCGGTCGTTCGTGGGTGAGAGGAGGGCAGCGCTCCTGGCCACATATACATGGGTATGCTGCTGTTTCGGCATTGGAACGGCAAAACGGATGCGGTACCGCTCTGTAATGACCATTGCCCCCCCAGTTCGATGACCAGCCTCCCCCCCTGCGCTGAGGGGCGGCCTAGGCGCTGACAGCCTGCGCTTGGATGTCAGTCGCCTTGGATAATACCATGGAGAGGTCTGGGGTGTCAAACATTTGCTATCCAAGGTGAGGTTGGCAGAGTCGATTCCCTGGTCGTATTGCCGAAGACGACTCCCACTCCGGGCTGAGGTTGACAGCCTACACTCTTCGGTGCTATTGTCCGATGCCAAGTCCACATCAATGTCTCTGGATAACCTGCTGATAAGGGGGGCAGATGAGACTACACAATCCTAGGTTCCTGATATCTGGTTTGGCTCTGGTGACGCTGCTTCTGTCAGTCGCGGCGTTGGTTGGGTGTGGTAGTGGGAATGATGGTGATAGCAATGATGATGCCAACGGAGGCGGAGTGGCTATCTCCGCAATGAAGAAACTGCCAAAGGATGCTGGTGGTTTCACCTTCATAGATCTCGCGGCCACGCGGGCTGACGATGACATTGCTGAACTCTATGACCACGCCGTGGGCATGATTGAGTCCGAATGCGATGCATTGGGCATATCGACGGACGACGTGGACAGGGTGGCTGATGGTGACACCGTGAAGATATTGGAGGGCAGTTTTGACCTTGATCAGGTTAGACAAGAGCTTGAGGCTAATGGCTATGAAGCCAACAGATACAAAGAAATTGACACGTGGGAGAAGAGTCGTGCGGACATCGAAGCAGTCGCACTGGTGAGTGAGAGCTGCATAGTCGTGGGATCAAGCATTGACAGGGTGACAGACTGCATCGACGTCATCAAGGGCGATGCCGACTCGCTTAGCGATGACGAGGATGTCTCAGAGGTGGTGGACAGATTGCCGACTGGGCTGTTGGTTGCTGTCCGGACGGGTGACTCAGGCGTGGGTTCCGAGGCTTACGGCTGGTCGACGACAAAGAAGGATTCGAGCACCGTGCTAATGACGCAGGTTATCCTCTTCGATGACGAACCAGCAGATGATGCTGTGCAAGGCATTGAGGATGTCTACAAACAAGGTTATGGAACGGACAAGGTCGAGGTGAAACAGGATGGGAGATTCGTAACAGTCACTGTGGAGTTGGATATCGACGACATCTTTGACTGAGGATCGTCAGGCTGATGTGAACCCCATGCCTGGGGTTGCGGAAAGCCCGTTTCAAGGGGTGGGCATCTCTGTCCACCTCTCGTCGGTTCCCCTCCTATCCCTTCGGCCCCGGATGGTCACAGGACACCCTCCTTTGTATCCGAGCTCAGGTTGACAGCACGCGTTCTACATATGCCCTCCCACAACGCGGATAGATTGACAATCATGATCTGTCTTTGTACTATCCTAGATGCAGCCGAGCACGAAGAATCCCTCCACAGTCCATGAGCGATCACTTCTACGGCGGTATTACCCGTCAGGGGGCAAGACGAGTAGGTAGCCAGACCACGTGTTCCAAAGGCTGATTTCGATATTCATGGTGATGAATTGACCGTCAGCAGGATGGATGGTCGCAAGTAGATGAGAGGTGGTCGCGGCGAGCGGCAGTCAGGACTGGACTTCTGACTCGGATGCTCTCTCCGGAGAGCGGCCGTATCCCAGGGATGGTTCGGGAGGTTGGGCCATGGCAAGAGAAATGACTTCTGGCAAGGTGCTTCCGATCGTACTTGTCTGTCTGGTTCTTGTGGTGCTTGTTGGCGTGTCCCCAGCCATAGTCAAGGCCGAGGTTCTCCTGCCGAGTTCCGGCTCCATATCTGGGGTAGTGGAAAATGAGTCTGGCCACCCTATTGAAGGGGCTTTGGTTTATGCCTATGGGGATGACTGGGGGTACGACTATACGGGAGCGGATGGCAGCTACAGCATAACCAGTTTGGCTGCGGGCGAGTATGTGCTAAGCGCCGAGGCTTCCGGCTATGCCAGTGAGTACTACGACAATGTGTACGCCTGGTCTTCGGCGACACTGGTTATGGTTGCAGATCTGAACGATACGCCGAATACCGATTTCACTCTTGGGCCGGGTGGCTCCATATCCGGGTTGGTCGAGGATGAGTCCGGGGACCCGATTGCGGGGGCCTGGGTTTGTGCCGAGGGGGATTCCTTCGGTGATTACTACACGGAAGCAGACGGCATATACACCATAACAGATCTGGCTCCGGGCAGCCACGTGGTATGGGTTGAGGCTTTCGGCTATGCCAGCGAATACTACGACGATGTGTATGACCTGTCCGCGGCGACTCCTGTTCCGGTGACGCTGCAGAACAACACGCCGAACATCGATTTTGCCTTGGCGTCGGGTGGCTCCATATCAGGGATGGTTGAAGATGAGTCCGGGGATCCCATTGAGGGGGCTATGGTCTATGTCAGTGAGGATCCCTGGGGGCGTGACTATACGGGAGCCGATGGCAGCTACAGCATAACCGGTTTGGCCGCAGGTGGCTACGTGGTAGGCGCCAAGGCTACCGACTATGCCATTAAGTACTATGATAATGTCTACGACTGGTGTTCGGCGACTCCGGTCACAGTGACGGTGTTGAAGGACACTGCCAATATCGATTTCGCTCTGAGTCTGGGTGTTGCTGACGCTACTCCGCCGACCACTCCGGTGGTGACCGATGATGGTGCCACGACGGCGAGCACCAGCGGAATTCACGCCACCTGGAGTTCCTCGGACCCTGAATCGTGCGTTGCCGAGTATCTGTATTCGATCGGAACCACATCCGGGGGTGTGGACATAGTGGGCTGGACCTCAGCTGGCAGGGAGACGGAGGTGATCAAGACCGGGCTGAGCCTGATTTTGGGCACTACTTACTACTTCGCCGTCAAAGCGAAGAATGGCCAAGACCTCTGGAGTGGAGTCGGGA
>DAIQQD010000125.1:0-2136 GCA_036787015.1 Chloroflexota bacterium | reverse complement strand
GAATCTCGGAGGATGGCAGACATGTCAACCCTTCAGACCCTCGAGTCAATGCGGTCTTGGGAGGGAATCTGCCATTGCTTCTGACTGGGTTCTATGTATGCTCACGAAAACTAGGGTGTCCAGATCTCTGGTGACCGTATGGAAATAACATGCCGTGTACCCATCTAGGCACACGGCATGTTGATACAACGAGTCAGCCTAGGGTCAAGCGGGTCGAGCCGCTACCGCCAGTCCCAAAGGGTGATCACGTGCTGGTCGCTTCCAGTCACGGTATCGCCACAAGCCTTCCCCCAAGCAGTCACCCTGATGCGGTAATCGCCTGCAGCCTGCTGGGCGAGGTCACCAGGGACGGGAGGAGCAGCGTTCGTTTCTCTGACCAGCCAGCCGTAGGCTAGGACCGTGCGCGGCCAGATTCTGCCGTACATGATGTCCTTCTCCGGCCAGACCAGCTCCAGACCCGGCGGCAGGTGAATAGTGGCCTTAACGTTGTCTGCGGTGCAATCGCAGTGGTTCCAGATGATGGCCGCCACGACAAACGGTGAGCCCACCGGGAATCGGTCTGGGGCCACGATATTGACATCAAGGCACGCGCATGCCTGCACCGGCTTCGCGGAGGCCCCAACCCCCACGACAGAGGCCAGCACCGCTATCAGCATCACAACGCTGAATAGCCTAAGAACAGACCCCACCTTCCTTACTCTTCCTGACGCTTCTCTCATTGAACACCCCCCTATTCAAATCTCGGGTTCAGGCTGCTACATCCGAAGGGATATCCACACGAGGAATACTTACAAGCCGCCCCACCCGTGCAATGATGCTAGTACGCCAGGCCCGGATTGTCAAGGGGGCGTCTTGCGTCAAATAAAAGTGTTACCGAAACCGGGTCGTTGCGTCATAATTGGGTGTTACCGTAAGTCGTCTTCTCTGTCGTAGCGGACTGAGCTCCGGGCTTATCTGCCAGATCCCAGAGCCTTTTGAGATTGTCATCGATTTGCTGCCTCAGGAGAATGGGGTTGATCCCGACATAGATAGCTGCCAATGTATGACGCACGTCCTCACTAAGCACGCCGGAGGCCAGTAGCCGGCGATAGGGCGTTTGAGCAGGGGCATACACCCGATGGACCTTTGAGCCATGTCTCGTTTTGCCGCACAGCTTCATCGTAGGCTGAAAGAAGTTCACATAGCGACGCAGCATCTCGTATATGCGGTTCATGGTGTCCAGGGCGAGCTTTGAGGAATAACGGTCATAGCCAATTATGCGGCGCACTACTGACCAGTTCTTTTGTTCCACGTGACAACTGTCGTTCTTCTTGTACGAGCGGGACCGGGTGAAGGTGATACGCTCCTTCTGGCAATAGGTGAAGAGGTGGCGGTTGATGAATTCACTGCCGTTGTCCGAATCCAAGCCAAGGAGTGGGAAAGGAAGACGCTGGCGCATCTTATGGATAGCCGCCCCCACTCTCTCCTGGCCTTTCCCCCAGACTGCCACGCACTCCGACCACCCCGTGGCTACATCCACGGCACTGAGGGTGGTGAGATAGAAACCGTCCACACTTTCACCGCAATGATGCACCAGGTCCACCTCCAGGAAGCCGGGACGGCTGTCCTCCCACTCTCCAAATGTCTTGATGGGGATGGCGTCCTTGAGCAGAGTTCCTGGCTTGGTGAGAGAGAATCGGTGGTGGCCACCCGATCGACGCCATGGCCCCAGCAGGCGATCAATGGTGGATGGGCTCATCCGGCACAGCTCTACTGCCACCTCCGCGGTTATCCTCCGATTTCCACACCGGCGTAGGATAGGCACCAGCTCTGGCAGAAAGGGCTGCAGGCGTTTGGAGCAGAGATGGTCAGTCGCTTCCCAAGCCAGTCTCAGTATATCGACCACTTCGCCTTTGTACAGCCTGGTGCGTCCCCGCTTTCCTCGATGGTTCATCTTCTTTTTCTGCCCCAACAGCCTGACGGCAGACTTGCGGTGACACCCCACCACACGCACAAACTCATCCAGTACCTTGCCCTTCTCCCTCTTCGAACCCCTCAAGTACCTCCCCCTCAGGGCATTCACGTACTCCTTGATACCCAATCTGGTCATCGCCACCTCCAATTTCGGTAACACTTATTCTGAGGCAACGATACCAA
>DAIQQD010000124.1:3652-6451 GCA_036787015.1 Chloroflexota bacterium | reverse complement strand
CTGGTTGAAAGAGGATGCCGAGACAGCCTCAATGGATCCCCCCGACTATCTCTTGACACGTCTGGAGTGTGTCGAGTAAGATGCGCTCCATAACCCGACGAAACAACGGAAGAATTGAAGGGAGGGGACATGGCAGCTTCATCAGGCAGCGTGTACGACGTAATCGAGGTGATTGGCACCAGCACCGAATCGTGGGAGAAGGCTGCCGTGGTGGCGGTGGAGACAGCGGCCAAGACGCTGCGAGACCTGCGCATAGCCGAGGTCGTCGAGATGGATTTGCAGATCGATGACGGGAAGGTTCGCGCCTTCCGGACCAAGGTCAAGCTCTCGTTCAAGTACGAGACAAAGGGCTAGCCCCCAGCCCCGTCTTCGCGGTCTCTCTTCGGTTTCACCTGAGGCACTCGCATGGAACCCCATGGCGATGGGTGTTTCTGTGTCGACAACTTGCCGTCGCTTTGGTATTCCCCCCGCATCTGACCATGCGCCCATCGGCGCAGTATGATCGGTTGACGCCACTCTTGAGCCTCCCTATACTGGCGACAGACTAGACGAAGCATCGTCTTTGCTGCTTCACAAGTTCGTCGTACGGGGGGTCAAGGGAATGAAAGTACTGGTAACGTACTACTCCATGAGCGGCAACACCGAGAAGCTGGCCAAGGCCATACACGACGAAGCCTCCAAGAACCATGAATCCTACCTCAAGAAGGTTGACGAGGTGGAGGCAGAATGGCTCAACAAGCATGATGTCCTGTTCATCGGCTCGCCGACGCATGGAGGCGAGCTCTCTGCGCCGGTCAAGAAGTTCTTGACCGGACTGCCCAAATCGCCAAGGTTCAAGGTGGCAGCCTTCATCACTCATGCCAGTCCCGACAGAGTTGACTACGAGAAGTGCTTCAAGGCCTTTGAGGCTCTTGGAAAAGAGAAGGAGTACAAGCTGCTTGGGTGCTGCGACTGCCAGTCGCGGCTGGCGCCGGAGATCCAGCCCTACGTGAAGGAGGCCCGCAAAGCTTCCGACGCTGAATTCGCTGAGATGATGAAGAGTATAGAAAAGCGTCCCAACGCTGCGGACCTGCGAAACGCCCGGAAGTTCGCCAGGCAGATGCTGTCCAAGGCATAGCCTGTTGCCCCCAACCCCTCTCTGTGTCGACTCGGAGGCGTCGCCGGTCGAAATGCGCTGACCGAATCCCTTTTTCTTGACAACATAACGACGCGCTTGGAATAATAAACGGGAGAGAACCCATGCCCGACAGCACCAAGTGCAGCAGCCCGTTCCACCCGGACTTGGTTCTATGGCCCCCTGGCGATCACACTTGGACCGATCGCACGAGGCCGGGAGTTGATCGCAGGAGAGAAGTCACAGCGGGCCGACATTCAGTCTGAGTGACAACGCAATAGAGCAGTCGAAAGGAAGGTATTGATGGCAAGACAGACATCCAAGAAGAAGGCCCCAGCCAGAGCCGCGAAGGCGACAGCAGCGAAGAAACCCGCAGCGAAGGCCAAGGCCGCTGCAGCCAAGAAGCCTGTGGCCAAGGCTGCCGCGAAGCCAGCCGCCAAGAAGGAAATGAATGACTACTCTGGCCCGTACAACCCGAATTTGACCTTCAACGATCTCTCCAAGGACTTCATACTGAAGCTGATGCAGGTATGGCAATATGCCTGGTTGCACATGACAGAGGCCTGGTATGACGCGGTCAAGGAAAAGGTGGACAAGGAGACAGCCGATGTCTGCGAAACCGCGGCCTGGTGCAGAATAGGTGAGAGAGTCAACCCGCGGTTCGCCAAGGTGGCCAACGTCGAACTCAAGACCGTACTTGATTCCATGAAGTGCCTCCAGTTGCCCCTGGACAACACAACGGGCGGCTTGTTCCCGATTCAGCTGGAGGTGATCAATCCCAACCATGTCATCTGGACCATCCCGCAGTGCCAGTCTCTGAGGTTCTTCGAGGCCAAGTGCCCGGAGAGAATCAAGTACGTCTGCTACGAGAATGAGAAGCGTGTCATCGAGAGGTACATGATCAATCGCAAGATTAGAGTCACCCCGTTGAAGCTCCCGCCTCGCAGCAGCCCGAATGAGATAGCCTGCAAGTGGGAAGCGAAGATGATGGACACGGACCAGTGGTCCGACTTCAAGATGCCCAAGTAGAATCAGTATTCCGCGTTAGGAGGCGATAGTAATGGCTAATCAGGTGGGGAAGAGATACACTTGCGCCAAGTGCGGCTCGGAGTTCATCGTGACCCGCGCCGGACAGGGCGAGCTTCAGTGCTGCGGACAGCCGATGACCCTGAAGAAGTAGGGCTTGGCATCGGCATGGTCTCCAGCGGCTCGTTTCGCTGTCGGATTGCCGGGTTGATGTCCTGTATCTGAAAGGCTTTCGAGGTAGGAGGTTTGAACCGGAATGGCTAACACGTTAGGCAAGAGATATAGCTGCGAAACCTGCAAGACCGAAGTCCTGTGCACCAAGCAGGGCCAGGGCGCTGTCGCCTGCTGCGGCAAGGACATGGCAGAACAGCAACCCAGACCGCTGCCGTCTTCGGACTAGTCAACTAGATTCGTTTCATCCGGTGCCACGCTGGCCGCAAACCGGCAGGTGGCACCGGATACTGGCATTCCCAGTTTGTCCCCTCTGTGAGCTTCTCGTCATGTCTGCGCCGCCGGCTGCAGGCACTTGCCTCTCCAAATATGTCAACTGACACCCGCCAGGCCACCCGTGCCCCCAGACTCCTCTCCATGCTAAAATGAACCCCACATGACGAAGGAGGCGATTCCTTGACTCGATTCATCCTCATCAGGCACGGACA
>DAIQQD010000124.1:0-3552 GCA_036787015.1 Chloroflexota bacterium | reverse complement strand
CGGGACAAGACCCGGTGTCCAGCCTGATCGCCACGGTGCTCTCCCAGAACACCTCTGACGTCAACTCACACCGGGCTTTTGCGGCACTGGTCAAGAGGTTCCAAAGCTGGGAGTCGGTGGCCACGGCCGGTGCCGGCGAACTGGCCCGGACCATCAGGGCCGGCGGCCTGGCCGAAATCAAGGCCAGGCGTATCAAGCTGGTCCTTCACGAAATCGAGATGGAACGGGGCAACCTCGACCTCAGTTTCCTGAACGAACTCGGCCTGGCGGAAGCCAAGGCCTGGTTGCGGGGACTGCCGGGGGTGGGGCCGAAGACGGCCGGCTGCGTGCTTCTGTTCTCAATGGGCAGACCTGCCATGCCGGTGGATACCCACGTCTACCGGGTAGCCAAGAGGCTGGGCTTCATAGATGCCAGGGCGTCTGTCGAAAAGGCACATGAAATACTGGAGAGCCTGGTGCCACCAAAGAACGTCTACGAGTTCCATGTTCTCATGGTGGAACACGGCCGCCGCACATGCAAGGCCCAAAGGCCACGGTGCACCCAGTGCGTGTTGAGAGGTCTATGCCCCAGCACAGCCACTACCAACATGTGAAGGGCGGTCTTGTCTTCGCATCCTCGCTGCATGTTGCCTTGACCCAGCTATGGGCAGTAAAATCCCTAGGATACATCGATAGAAAAGGAAGTCCCAAGAATGAGCCTGACCAGAATCGCCATCGTCAACATCACCGGCTACATCGGCGCCGAGGTGGCGCGCCTGCTATGCCGCCATCCCAAGGTGAAGATCGTCTCCGTCACCGGACGGAGTGAGGCTGGCAAGAGACTGGGGAGCGTCATGCCCCATCTCTCCCAGCTCGATCTCACGATTGAGGCCGCTCCCGGCGAGGCCGATCTCGTCTTCTCAGCGCTGCCGCACAAGGCCAGCGCGGAAGCCATTATCCCGCTGGTTGGCAAGGGCATCAAGGTCATCGATCTGAGCGCCGACTTCAGACTGAAGGAGGCGGGGCAATATCAGCAATGGTACGACCACGCGCACCCGGCGCCGGAGTTGCTCCAGAAGGCCGTCTATGGCATACCGGAGCTTCATCGGGCGGAGGTAGCCAAGGCCCAACTGGTGGCCAACCCCGGCTGCTATCCAACCAGTGCCATCCTGGGACTGGCTCCGGCAGTCAAGTACGGGTTGATCAAGCGCGACATCATTGTGGACAGCAAGTCCGGTGTCTCCGGGGCAGGCAGAACTCCCAGCCTCACCACGCATTTCCCCGAGATCAACGAGAACGTTTCGGCCTACTCCCTGGACGGGCATCGACACCTGCCCGAGATTGTCCAGGAGTTGCAGGCACTGGCGCCAAAGGAGACCTTGATGGTCACCTTCCAGCCTCACTTGGTACCGATGACACGAGGCATCTTGAGCTCTTGCTACGCCCCCCTGGTGGAAGGGAAGATAGCCGTAAGCCTGCAGGGGATAGCCGAACTGCGGCAGGTCTACCGGGATTTCTACAAGGGCGAGACCTTCGTGAAGGTGGTGGACACGCCGCCGCAGACCAAGCAGGCCTGGGGCAGCAACCTGTGCCTCATCCATCCCACGATTGACCTGCGGACGGGACGCCTCGTCGTGGTCAGTTGCATCGATAACCTGATTAAGGGTGGAGCGGGGCAGGCCATCCAGAACATGAACCTGATGCTCGGCTTCCCTGAGATCACAGGGTTGGAGGCTCTGCCAGTCTATCCCTGAACGCGGGGCCTAGTCCAGTGGTGCCCCGAGAAGATGCCTCTCACTTTTCAGGCCGCGGCGCTTGTTGTCGGCATCCCGAACAGTATATACTCATAGCGTCATCCGCGCCCCCATCGTCTAGCGGCCTAGGACGGCGGCCTTTCAAGCCGTTAACAGGGATTCGAATTCCCTTGGGGGCATTTCACATTCGTGACGTAGTGACGTCAACTGCAACTTCGCATAGAAAAAGAGCAGCGTCGTTGGATCAGGAGAGCTGTGGTACACTGTCTGATTGACAACCGAATACGAGATACACAGAGTTCACGGGGTTCCGCTCAACGGTTACAACAAGAGACTAGAGAAGAATGGACCGGTTTGAGCACTCAGGCGAACTCTTCTTTGTTTGCCCGTATGGATAGGACACGCTGGGTTCGTACAAGGGTATGCTGGAATGGCAAGATACTAGAAAGCGAGAGGGCTAGGTATCAAGATGGTCATCGCCTGCAACAGGTCAGCCCATTCCTCAACCACCTGGTTACGGATGAACTCTTGGCCACATGCGTTCACGGAAGCGTTCACAATATCGAATGACCAGCAGTTATTCGGTGAAGCACTAGTGACCAGCGTCACGTCCACGAACTGACCCAGGTACCAGTCCTGAAGTGCGATAAGCCTGGCGATGATGGTAGTGACAAGAGGCATCACCCCCCTTGGATGCCAAATTGGTACTCGGAGACTATCACATCTTTCTGCGATGGTCAAGTCTCCCCTTGTAGGAAAAACGGGGCTGCGCTTGGCCCCCTTCTCTCTTCCTGTCAGTGGTGAAGGTGGGCCAAGCCAGAGAGAACAGCCTGAAGTACCACAAGGCGCCTGCGGGAGCTCCATTCAGTTCTGGGTGATGGTAGCTTCACCTTTGCAGCCTCCGGGCGACCACCACGCCCCATGCCAGCCTCGTGTTCTACCTCTTGGCCTTCCTTGAGAGAAGAATAGCCCACACCTTGAAGCTGACTCTGATGAAAGAAGAGGTCTTTCCCTTCTTCCGTTTGGATAAACCCGTAGCCACGGTCTGTGACTAGTCGTTTGATCTTGCCCTTAGCCATCGCACATCCCCTTTCAGAAGCGTTAGCGACATCATGCCACCGCAACCTCAGCTTGGATACAGAAGGGACAGGTTGAAGTTCCACAAGGCGCTGGGTGATGGGGTGAGGGTGTGGCATCATTGAGAAGATCGAAGTCAGGATTGTTCTGTCTTGGGCTTGGAGGTTTCACTGAAGGGGATGAAGAGCCTGTCTCAATGCTGGCCGGTCTTCTCGAACTTCCCAGAGTGCAGAGTCTCTGTAGATGATAGGTAAACGGGGCAGCTTCGTTTTGCGGACACTAAGGAGGGGTAGGAGGAGAAGGAGGAATGTAGGGGGTCCAGTTGGCATAAGGTGGTATGCTCATGACTAAGGTCGAGACCAACGTCGGTGTGAGGTTGACGAAACCCATTACGGAACCCCATCCCCCGAACGCATCACCCCCGATCTCCTGGCCACATGCGTTCAAGGTAGCGTTCACAATATCGAATGACCAGCAGTTATTCGGTGAAGCACTGGCGACCAGCTGCACATCCACAAACTGGCCCAAATACCAGTCTAGAAGTGCCAGAAGTCTGGCAATGATTGAAGTAACTAAAGGCATCTACCCCCCTTGGATGCCCGATTGCTGCTCAGAGGCTACCACATTTCTCTGAGATGGTCAAGATACCCCTGTGACCCCCAAGTCGACCGGTCAAGTCGGCTCATGGTACAGGTAGCCGGAGTTGGCATCGTTGCCTCATGGGAAGCGTTTCCGAGAACGG
>DAIQQD010000010.1:9253-20710 GCA_036787015.1 Chloroflexota bacterium | reverse complement strand
GGGGCGGGGGGAGCGGGGTTGACCCAGTTGACCAGCAGGAACTTGGGTACCAGTTCCTCCAGCTCGTCGACGGTCCACTTCTCGCCCTTGCGATGGTCCTTGTGTATGGTCTTGACCAGCTCGTTGGCCGAGTAGATGCCCACCGTGCCGCCGGCGGCTCTGAAGGAAAGAAAATTGATATTGGCCGCAGCGTCGGTGCAGAGATAAACCACGATCGGAGCTATGAACTCGGGACCGGGCATGGCCAGGCGGTCTTCCAGCACCTGCTTGGTGATCTTCCCCTCTTCATACTGCCTCTTGAAGTTCGCCTTGACCGCATCATTCATGGTCATCCTGGTAGCAGCCATCGGCACGAGGCAGTTGCAGGTTATTCCCATCCGGCCGTTCTCCATAGCTATGACTCGGGAAAGGCTGGTTATGGCGCCCTTGGCGGCGGCATAATTGGCCTGACCCGGGGCGAAGCCCAGCCAGGCGGCCGAGCTCGGGTTGATGATCCGGCCCCAGTTCTGCTTCCTCATGTACGGGAGAGCATGACGGCAGGTATTGAAGGTGCCCTTGAGGTGCACGTTGATCACTTCATCCCAATCCTGCTCCGACATGTTGTGCAGCATTTTGTCCCGCAGGACTCCCTGCGAGTTGACGAGTATGTCGATCCTGCCGAAGGTATCTACACAGGCCTTGATAAGCCTCTCGGCGGCGGCGAAATCACCGGCGTTCTCGAAGTTGGCGATGGCGGTGCCGCCGGCCTTCTTGATGTCCTCAGCCGTCTCTTCTGCCGGTGGGAGTTGGTGTCCTTCCTCAGCCTTCTTGGTAACACCGTTGACTACGACTTTGGCGCCTTCGGCAGCCAGCGCGAGCGCTACCTCCCGGCCGATGCCCCTGCCTCCGCCGGTAACTACAGCAGCCTTGCCTTGCAGTCTATTCCCCATTCCTCTGAATTACCTCCTTAGAAATACTTGCACATAGACAGGACGCCGATCAAAGACACGACAGCATCATGTCAGAGCCGACGTCCATCAATTCATTCCCCCTTAGCGACTAGACATCAGGAGCACCAGTGATGGTAATCCCGCAGATGAACTGCCCGGGGAAGCCGCCCTGGTTGTGCGCCAGACCGAACTTCACGTCCTTTAGCTGTCGGGACTTGTCCTCAGCCCTCCCCTGGAACTGGAGATAAAACTCCATCACTTCGCGGCAGCCGCTGGCGCCGATCGGGTGCCCGAAGGACTTCAATCCGCCGCTGATACCGACCGGTATCTCACCACCCTGCTCCCAGGCCCCGGACTCGACGTCTTCCTTGCCCTTGCCGTAGGCGCAGACGCCCATGGACTCCACGCCGATCAGTTCCGCGATGGAGAAGCAGTCGTGGACCTCACACAGGCTCAGTTCCTTGCGGGGGTTCTTGATGCCCGCCTGGGCGAAGGCCTGCTTGGCCGCTGCCTCGGTCGCATCCCAGTAGGTGAAGTCGAAGCGACTATCCTCTTTGCCCCACCCCGGGCTGGCGGCGATGCCGAAGCCCTTGATAGTGATGTAGTCGTGCGGGTGCTTGACCGCGAACTTCTTCACGTCCTCCGTGCGGCACATGACCGCGGCGCCCGCGCCATCGCAAACCCCGCAGCAGTCGAAGAGGCCCAGCGGCCAGGCGATTATGGGGGCATTCATCGCCTGCTCCACGGTGATCTCCCGGCGCAGCATGGCCCTCGGATTCCGGGCGCCATTGTGATGGCTCTTCACCGATATCTTGGCCAGGGTCCTCTTGCCCTCTTCCTTGGTCAAGCCCCACTTCCGGAAGTAGGCGGTAGCTGCCAGTGCATAGCGCCCGGGGGCGGCCCCAAACTCGGCAGCGTACATGGGGTAGACCATACCCGGAGCACCAGCGGTCGCCATGCCGCCAAAGCCAACGTCCTTCAGCTTCTCGAAGCCCACCGCCAGGACCAGGTCATACTGCTTGGACGCCAGGCCGAGGGCCGCACCGCGGATGACCTCTGCCCCCGACGCGCAGCCATTCTCCACCCTGGTGATGGGGATCTGCTGCAGCTGCAGCGCCTGGGCAATCACCACTCCCGTGGTGGCCGTCTCGTTCTGATAGTATCCCGTCCAGCAGGCATCGATCTGCTTCTTGTCTATGCCGGCGTCGTCAAACGCCTCGTTGCAGGCTTCGCTGACGAGGTCGAAGATGCCGGTATCCCATCTCTCGCCCCACTTGGACAGCCCCATGCCGATGATCGCCACTTTGTCTCTAATACTCTCTGCCATCTCTTCTATCTCCTACATCAAACATCCGGCAACCTAGCATCTCACGGGGCGGGCCTTCCACATGTAGTTGCGGAAGCCTGTCCCTTCCCTGGTGCCGTCGAAGAACAGTCTGAAAGTCAGTTCCATGGGCATGCCTACCTCGACCTTGGCCGGATCCCGGTCCGTCAACTGCGAGTAGTACCGGCCACCGCCATCCAGATCGATCACGCCCCTGATCAGAGGCAGTATGATCTCGTTGGCGCGTTCGTCAATGCTGTAGGTGAATAGCTTCCCGGTCTTGTCTGACAGCCGGATCGGCTCGAACTGATCCTCGACCATGCAGTACATGCAGGCACGCTGCCGGGGATATTGAATGCCGCCGCACTTCTTGCACTTCTGCCCGTACGCGGAATAGAACGCCTTCCGCTCCCTCCAGACAAACGAGACTGCGGACCGCCGCAGAGGACGCACGCTGGGTCCCCATTCCATCATGTCACGCATCCGCAGGTAGATGCCGTAGTTGGCCAGCATAGCCTTGGAGCCCAGATGCTTCTTTATGCCCCGTCTGTTGCGCACCTTCTCGATCTGAGGCTGCACCTGCAGAACATAGGCATCGGCCCCGTCACCGTAGTTGGCAAAAAGGATCTTGTCGCCAGGCTTGGCATCCTCCAGGGCCTGCACCAGTGTCATGGGGGCCGTGGCTGAGCCGGTGTCCCCCACCGAATCAAACAGCGGCGTCACCACCTGGGTCTTGGGGTCCAGCCCGACCTTCTTAGCCACGTCGCCGTGGCTCCGAGCATCGGCGCCATTGAAGACTGCCTTGGCGAAGTCCTTCGGGCCGACGTTGCACTTCTTCATCACTCCCTTGATGGCCTGAGGCAGGATCTTCTCCCACCCCTCATCCTTGATGAAACGGTCCTCCCACGTCCAGTGGAACTTGTCCTTGGCCTTGAGCCAGACGTCGAGGAACTCACTGGATATGCTGTAGCTGCCTTCCACGCTGACGGCCACATCCGAGTCACCGATGACAAATGCGGCCGCCCCATCGCCGAAGACCGGCTCGAAATCCGAATTGGGCGCCGGTATGCGGCAGTCAGAAGCCACCACCGCGACCCTCTTGGCCGCCCCAGCCTTGACCGCATTGATCGCTGCATTCAGGGCGCTCGTCCCCGACCTGATGGAGTTGCTGAAGTCTGTGCTCTCTATGTCGTCGCGAAGATCCGCGGCCGCCTTCACTATGCTGGCCGACTGCTTCTCTTTGTAGGGCGCGCTCACCGAGGCGAAGTAGATGGCATCGACCTTCTGTCGATCCATACTCGTAAGGGCGTCGACGACGGCCTCTACCGCCATGGTGATGCTGTCCTCGTCAACATTGGCGATGGCCCTCTCGCCTCGACCTGCTGACTTTCCCCAGACCTGGCCGAGCACATCTCGGCTCATTCTCAACATGGGAATGTAGGCACCATAAGAGACAATTCCTACCATACTGCTGCTCCTTTGCTCCTTTCAGGGGTTTCGTAATCCAGACTGCAGAAGGGGTTGCTGTTGGGACTTGGCTCTGATGAGAAACTGCCGGGCTGCTGTTTCACTAGAGGTATACTCGGCGCGTGTAATACGTCCAGTCTCATGCCTAGTCTCCTTTATGATAAGGTAGGCCGTGTTCGCGTGTCAATTTGGCGTAGCCCTGTTTTCGTTGAAGAGGGGTTTCCCTCCGCCAAACAAGTGGGATATGATGTAGGCGCTTGAAGGGAAGCTGGACAGGAGGGCGGCAAATGTACAAGGACCCATCGAGATCAATAGCCGAACGGGCAAGTGATCTCATCGATCGAATGACGCTGGAGGAGAAGGTAGCGCAGCTTTGTGGTTGCTGGCCCTTTGACCTGCTGGGACAGGCGGGGCTTGACCCAGAGCGAATGAGATCCCGTTTGGCCCATGGCATCGGCCAAGTATGTCGTCTGGCCGGCATGAGCCCCGAACCTCCCACAAAGACTGCCGAGATCGTCAACGCCATTCAGCATTTCCTGGTGGAGAACACGCGCCTGGGCATTCCGGCCATCGTGCATGAGGAATGCCTCTGCGGGTACCAGGCCCGGCAGGGCACCGTCTTCCCGCAGGCGATCGGCTTGGCAGCGACGTGGGACCCGGCTCTTGTAGAGAAGATGACCGATGCCATCCGGAGGCAAATGGTGGCCGCAGGCGCCCGCCAGGCGCTGGCGCCGGTCTTGGACATAGCCCGCGATCCCCGCTGGGGCCGCACAGAAGAGACGTTCGGCGAAGACCCCTATCTGGTCTCCGCCATGGGAAGGGCCTACGTGAGAGGGTTGCAGGGCCATGACTTGGCCGATGGCGTGATGGCTACGGCCAAGCACTTCATCGGGTACGGCAACTCCGAGGGTGGGCTGAACTGGGCCCCGGCGCACATTCCGCCGCGGGAGCTGTACGAGGTCTTTGCCCGCCCATTTGAAACGGCCATACGGGAAGCCGGGTTGGCCTCTGTCATGAACGCCTACAACGAAATCGATGGTGTGCCCTGTGCCGTCTCGAAGGCGTTGCTCACGGATTTCCTGCGCGGACAGCTTGGCTTTCAGGGTCTGGTGGTCTCTGACTACATGGCTGTTGAGACCGCCTGCCACTACCACCGGGTAGCCAGGGACATGCAGGAAGCAGGAATCCAGGCAATCCGGGCCGGGATGGACGTGGAGTTGCCGGCTCCCACCGCGTATGGGTTGCTGGCCGATGCTGTCCAGAAGGGACTCGTGGATGAAGCCACGATCGACACTTCGGTGCGGCGGGTTCTAGAGGCCAAATTCAAGCTGGGCCTGTTTGAAAAGCCATACGTTGATGCAGAGAGAATCGAGGAGGTCTTCGCCAAGCCTGAAGCCAAGGAGACCTCACGGCTGTTGGCTCTGGAGTCAATGACTCTGCTCAAGAACGAAGGCAGCCTCCTTCCCCTGCCAAAGAACGTGAAATCGATCGCGGTCATCGGTCCCATCGCCGACAGCATCCGCTGCCTCCTGGGAGACTACAACTACGTCAGTTTCACGGAAGGCATCGTGGGGATGATTCGATCGCTTGCCAGGGATTTGAATGCCGATCCCAGCCAACTGGGCGATTTCGTTGCTTACCACGCGGCTACCTTCAAGAAGTATCTGGAGACCGACGACGAGGAGGCGATGACCAGGGAGAACTACGCCATGCCCAGCATCCTGGAGAGCATCAGATTGCTGGCGGGCAAGAGCGCCAAAGTGACTTATGCCAGGGGCTGTGCGGTGCAGGGCAAAGACAGGAGCGGATTCGAGGAAGCCGTCGCCGTGGCGAAGCAAGCCGAAGTGGCTGTCCTGGTGCTGGGTGGAAAGTCGGGCCTGGACTACACGTGCACTTGCGGTGAGACCAGAGACATTTCATCCCTTGCCCTCCCAGGCATGCAGCAGGAACTTCTGGAGGCGGTGCATGCCACCGGCACGCCAGTCGTTCTGGTAGTAGTCAGCGGCCGCCCGTTGTCCATCACCTGGGCCGCCCAACATGTTCCAGCCATCCTCCAGGCCTGGCTGCCCGGCCAGGAAGGCGGGCCGGCCGTGGCCGATGTGCTCTTTGGCCACGCAGTGCCGGGGGGCAAGTTGCCGATCTCTGTGCCGCGCAGCGTGGGCCAGATACCCGTGTACCACTATCACAAACCGTCCGGCGGCCGCTCCCAGTTCTCCGGAGACTACGTTGACCTGTCCGCGAAACCGCTCTATGCCTTTGGATTCGGGCTGAGCTACACCGCATTCGAATATGGCAATCTCAGGATGGGCAAACCCAAGGTGGAAAGCAGAGGCACCATGGAGATCTCCTGCGACGTGAAAAATGCCGGCAAGGTGGCCGGCGACGAGGTGGTCCAACTCTACGTCCATGACCGCGAAGCCACCATCACTCGTCCGGTTCAGGAACTGGCCGGTTTCTGCCGCCTTCACCTGAATCCGGGCGAGGCCCGGGCAGTCTCCTTCTCCTTGAAGATCAGTCAACTCGCCTTCTACAACGCCGACATGGAGTTCGTGGTGGAGCCGGGCAACATCGATGTCATGGTAGGCAGTTCCAGCGAGGACATTCGGCTCAGAGGCGAGTTTGAGATCACCGGAAGCGTTCTCGCAGTCAATGGAGCCCGCCCGTTCACCTCCGAGGCACGTTGCCGTCGGCGGGACTGAATCACCGCCGCCGGATACAGATGCCTCGTGAGACGCTCTCTGTCATGACTCCAACAGGCGGCCATGCCGGGGATGGCACAGACCCTCAATCCGACCCGCCTCTATCGTCACTTGATGAAGCCCCAACGTGGATCGGACTTGTGCCGAGTGATCATCTTGTGACCACCCCGAACAGCATCGAGACGCACTTGTGACCATTGGCGCATATACTCGAGTTATCCAGGACTGGAGATCAAGGTATATGTCCTTGTCACTTCTCCACTGCTGGTTGGAGCGGAGAGTTCAAGCGCAGCATTAGACGGCAAGTCCGATCGTGACCTGATAGCGACCGCGTGAACAGGACGGAATCGGTTGTCCGGCTCCACGACGGACGACCTGCAGCGATATGCTGCACATGCGCGGTCGGCGGGCGGCATAGTTGGGGGCGATGGCCCCGGAAGGAGACATGTAACTTGACAACAGTACATGACTTCTCTGAACCAGGCGGAAAAGTGAAAACCGAAGTGCAGGACTGCCTGAAGGCGGTCCTCAACACCGCCCAGGATGGCATGGCCCTGATCGATGCCGCTGGCACTGTCATTGCCATAAACAAGTCAGCGCTCCGTCTGGCTGGTTTTGAGGAAGAAGACGTCCTCGGCAGATCATTCGAGGTTCTGCCCATGTTTCCACTCAGTGCACTGGCGGATTTCGAAGCGCGTTTCAGAGGCACAATGTCAGGCCTGGAACTGCCTCCGTTTGAAGCAGAAGTGAGCGCCAGTTCAGGCAAACAAGTCAGAGTACAGATCCACCTCAGCCCCTGGAAATCGGCCAACAAGGTAGCCGGGGCTGTGGTAGTGATAAGGGGCTCTGACAGCGGCAGAGGTCTCTTGGGCGCCACGTCCCGCCAAGGCATTGACGACAAGTTCCGGGCTTTGGTCGAGACAACCAGCGACATCATATGGGAAGTGGATGGCAGGGCTGTCTACACCTACATCAGCCCTCAGGTATACGACACGCTGGGCTACAAGCCTCAAGAGGTGCTGGGCAAGACGCCCTTCGACTTCGTGCCGCTGCAGGAAGCGCGCCGTCTGACCAAGGTACTGATAGCTGCCATCACCTCCGGGGAGCCTCTCAGGAGTATCGAGGTTCCCAACCTGCACAAGAACGGCCAGACGGTCTTCCTGGAGACCAGCGGCGTTCCTTTCCGTGACGGGAATGGGACGCTGGTTGGGTACCGTGGCGTCCATCGCGATATCACTCAGCGCCGGGCAGCAGACCAGCAAGTGCATGAGACCATCAAGAAGCTGGAATCGACCGTGGAAAGCGTCATCCAGGCGATATCGCTGACCGTGGAGATGAGAGACCACTACACCGCCGGGCATCAAAGACGGGTTAACCAGTTGGCCTGTGCGATTGCCAGAGAGATGGACCTCCCGTTAGAGAGAATTCAAATCATCCGCGTCGCCGGATTGCTGCATGACTTCGGAAAGATCTTTGTGCCTACCGAGATACTCATCAAACCGGGCAAGTTGAATGATCTGGAGTTCTCCTTGATCAAATCCCATCCTCAATCCGGATACAACGTGCTGAAGAACATCGAGTTCCCTTGGCCGATTGCTGACATCATCGTTCAACACCATGAGCGCATGGATGGTTCGGGCTACCCTTCACACCTTCGCGGAGAAGAGATTGGCCCCGAAGCGCGCATACTGGCAGTGGCCGATGTTGTAGAAGCCATGACGTTTCATCGGTCGTATCGACCCGCCCTCGGCTTGGACACGGCGTTGAAGGAGGTCAACAAGAACAAGTCTACGCTCTACGACCCCAAGGTGGTAGAGGCTTGCCTGGACGCCTTCCTCGATCACAGCTTCAAGTGGGAGAGCGTATGACCATCGTTAAACGAGGAGTGTCATTGTGCTGTGGGCCTGACTCCCGGTCGCCATCCAGGCCGGTCAGCGGGCGGCCGACCTAGTCTCGGTTGACGTTCTCTTCTCTGGGCCGGAACCGGTTTGCCTTCTCGTCCGAGCCCGTCCCCATTACAGTCGAGTGGCATAGCATCCCAGCTCTACGGCTCTCCAAACCCTGCCACTGGAGATAATCAGGAGCGCCACCTAGACACCATTCCACTCGCCCGGCGATTCCCGGTTCTACCGCGTTTGTGAAGGGATTTGACCGCAGAGCTATCGGTCCCGCTTCTGCTCAATCCGCGATTGCGTACAAGACGGGCAGGAGCAATCCCGGGGTGGTATTGGGAAGACGATATGTCAAGAGGATGATGACCCTACTGCATCGTTGCCGCGGGATATAGCACGCTAGTACAGATCTGCTACCGCTTCGCCTTTGAAACTGAACGCGTTCTCCTTGAAGACACGCACGCAGGCATCCACTACCCGCGCGTCGTAGAGGATGCCACTGTTCTTAACAACTTCGTCCAGAGCCTTGTCCAGACCAAGAGCCGGGCGGTAGGGACGATGTGAGGACATAGCCTCCACAACATCGGCCACCGCCAGTATCCGGGCCTCCAGCAGGATCTCCTCGCCCCGGACCTGGTCTGGATACCCGGAGCCATCCATCCTTTCATGATGCTGAAGCACAGTCTTGGCTATCGGCCACGGGAACTCAATCGACTTCAGAATGTTGTAGCCTGCCTTGGCATGAGTCCGGACCATGGCGAATTCGATGTCGTTCAGCCGCCCCGGTTTAGTGAGGAGTTCCGTGGGGAGCAACATCTTTCCCACGTCGTGCAATAGGCCAGCCACGTGTATGGCCTGGACTTGCTGACCGGACAACCCCATAGCCTCGGCAATGGCGCAGGCCAACTCGGTCACCCTCAACTGGTGCCCGGCAGTGTACCGATCCCTCATGTCCACCATAGCCCTTATCGCCTGAATGGTCCCTTCAAGTGCCTTCTCCGCCTCCCGGCAGCTCTCCTGGACTCTCTCCTCCGCCCTCCTCCGTTCCGTCACGTCACGAAGAACCCCGAGGAATTGAACCGGACGGCCGCTCAGGTCCCTCATGATGGTGACCGTCGTATCCACCCACAGGGTCGACCCATCTCTGCGCCGGAGGCCGAGCTCCACCGGGTGCTGCAGTTCCCCGCTCACATCATTCTCCGTCCTCTCCGTCGCCATCAACCCCGCCACTATGTCCCTGACTTTCTGAGCTGACGTCGGATCAAGGGCCTCTTCCAGTCCCCGGAACAAGCTCTCGTCTGCACGATATCCCAACAGGCGCTCGATAGAGGGGCTTACGTAGATGGGCCGCAGGTCGACATCCGTTACCCAGATGACATCGCTGACATTCTCAGCCAGAAGGCGATAGCGTTTCTCGCTTTCGCTCAAGGCATCCTCGGCGTGCTTTCGGTCGGTAATCTCACGGGACACGACCAGCACTGATTCGACCGAACCGTCCGGGGCAAACTCGGGCGTCATACGAGCCTCGAAATGCCCGTGCCCGCCGAGAGTGGGCATCTCATACTCAATCACCCTCTCCTGGCGGGTCTGGAAGACCGCCTCCCCCGTCTCTTCCCAGAAACGCGCGAGCTCCTCCGGTGCTCCAAGTTCCCCGTTAGTCTTGCCGATGAACTCTCCACGTGGTATGCCCGTCGATCGTTCAACAGCGCGGTTGATATACAGATGACGCTTGGCTCTGTCGTACCTGGCCACAACATCGGTAGCATTCTCAGCCAGCGCCCTGAACTCCTGTTCGCGCTTCTGCAGCTCTTCCTGCGCCCGTTTGCGCTCGGTGATGTCTCTCACCACCGCAATGCATCCCACAACATCACCGCGCATCTTGAGGGGCGAGACACGGACTTCCAGTGTCAGTCTCTGACCGGACTTCGTCGTGACATCGAGTTCCAGAGGCGGTGCCTCCATGCCTGACAGGATCGGGGCAAAGACGGACGCCATCTTGGCGATATCCTGCGACCCAAACATGTCCAACTCGTCAAAGGACCTGCCTACAATCTCGTCAAGAGAATAGCCGCCGACCTCCAGTATCCGCTTGTTCACTCTCATGAGTCTGCCTGTCAGATCAAACACCGCTATGCCATCTCGCACACTGTCGAAGACCGCTTGCAGATCTCTTCGCGACTCCTGCAATGCGCTTTCGGCTTTCCTCTGTTCTGTGATATCCCGGATGGAGATCAGTCCAGCCAGCCTGCCCTGATACTCGGTCCTCACACCCACGGCACTGACCCATATCTCGCTGCCATCTGTTTTCAGCGCCTTGAGCTCCATGACCTCGTGCAAGTCCTTCTCGAACATGTGCTCAGCCATCATCTGCGCAACGCGCCCTCTGTCTTCATCAGGTATGTAGTTCAGAGGATCCACTCCCACCATCTGCTCCGGCGATGCGAAACCGAAGATGCTGGCGGCAGCCGGATTGGCAATCATTATCTTACCGGTGGCCGCATCGATTACTTCGATACCGTCAAGGGTAGTATCAAACAGATGCCGATAGCTTCTCTCGGTCTGCCGCAGAGCCTTCTCGGACTTCACGTGTTCCAGACTCTCGATGACCTTCCACCGGCCCTCTAGTTGCATGACGATGGAGTGGTGGATCCTGAACAGGTCCAAAGCCTCTGGTACGCCCAGAGATTGAATGGGATAGGCACACAGGGCCACCCCCGCGGCACCCGAAATGAACTCGCCGACGGTCTCTTCGTACTTTACAAAGGTGCGCCATTCCGTCTTGCCAACCCAGCTCGATTCGCCGGCTACCCAGATGCCATCGAAACCGCGCGCCTTCGCTTGAACAAGCGCGTCAGAAGCATGTTTCACAGCCGTTGATGCGTCCAACTGGCCGTCGCGCAGGTACCACTCCCTGTGAGGGACAGCCAGAATTTGCCCCTTCTTTTGGCACCGGTCAAAATGCGGGATGCCATCCCTCAGCGCCTTCATCACCTGCTGCCCCAGAGGTTCGGAAGACAGCCAGAGGCAAAGCGCGTTCCTTTCCAGACCGTTCTTGAAATAGGGCACCATCAGGTCGATCAGTTCATCATCTGACTGATGGAGGTGACACAAATGCGTACCCCAGCGGACCGCATCAAAGATGCCGA
>DAIQQD010000010.1:0-9153 GCA_036787015.1 Chloroflexota bacterium | reverse complement strand
CGGAACATCATGGTGGCAAAGGCCACGGCCACGACCGCCAGGACGCCCAGAACCAGCAGGGAGCGCCAGAGGTCAGACCATAGGTACCCTTCCAGCACCAAACCGCGGACGCCAACTACGGCATAGTCGACCGGGTTGAATTGCCTGACAGTATTGAGCCAAGCCGGAAGGGCTTGAGAAGGCATCATGGTCGATGACATGAACATCAAAGGCATAGTCAGAAGGTTGGTGGTAGCCATGACGGTCTCCTGCCGTTTAACTAGAAGCGCCAGGCCATTGGAGAAGGCAGCGAACGCTAGTCCCAGCAGGGCCACAATGAACAGAGCGAGCAGCACTCCAGGCACGCCAGTGGCCACATCCACGCCCATGATGGCCGCGATGATGAAGATTATCGCCGCTTGGATAATGGATACCACAACGGCGGCAATGACCTGCCCCAGGATGATGGAGACGCGGGTGACGGGCGTGGCCAGCATCTTGGACAGTATCCCCATGTCCATCATCATCAGCAGGCCGAACCCCGAGAAGGCCGAGCCGAACAGCACTGTCATAACCACTACTCCCGGGGCAAAGAACTGGAGATAGCTGCTGCCGCCCATCATGCTGCCACCCAGGGACTTGAATATCTGCGTGAAGAGCACCAGCCACAGCACGGGCTGAAACAAGCTCATAAATATGAACACCGGCATCCGGATGCGTGACCTGAGCCCTCTAACCACTATGTGCCATGTGTCAGCCAGAGCGTTCATCATTTCTGCCTCCTGCTGGCCTTACGCTGCAACTGGGCGAAGGTGGTCCGTGCGCCTTCCTGGGCGCGAATGGTGCGGCCGGTGTACTTCAGGAACACATCATCCAGAGAGGGCCGTGACATGGATATCGACTTGACCTCGATTCCCTGACTGCCCAGGAGCTGCATGATGCCGGGAATAGCCGACCCGCCGTCCTTGACGTAAACCGCAAGCTCTCCGTCCGTTGGCCTGGTACTAGTGACGAATGGCTTGCCGGACAGAACCGCCTCGGTGCGCCTGATGAACTCCTTGCACTCCTCATCCTTCTGCACGCACGGAGTGAGGGTCACCACGTCACCACCTATGGATTTCTTGAGCTCGTCGGAAGTGCCGATGGTCATTATCTTGCCCAAATCGATGATGGCGATTCGATCGGCCAGGCGGTCGGCTTCCTCCATATAGTGGGTGGTCAGGAATATGGCGACGCCCAGGGTCTTGGCCAGGTTGTTGATGTAGTCCCACAGATGGGCCCTGGTCTGCGGATCGAGCCCGGTGGTGGGCTCATCCAGGAAGAGCACCTGGGGTTGGTGGATCATGCCCATGGCCAAATCGAGGCGCTTGCGCATGCCTCCCGAGTAGGCAGAGACCATCTTATCCTCGTAGCCGTTCAGCCCCACCAGTTCGAACAGCTCTTTGACCCGGGCCTTGATCGTTTTGCCGTCCAGCCGGTAGAAGTGGCCGTAGAGTGCCAGGTTCTCCCTGCCAGTGGCCTGCTCGTCGACACCTACGTCCTGGGCCGCGTAGCCGATGCGCTTCCGCACCTCGGCCGGGTGCTTCACCACATCGAAGCCTGCTACCCTAGCAGACCCAGAGGTCGGCAGGATAAGTGTGTTCAACATCTTGATGGTGGTCGTCTTGCCGGCGCCATTCGGCCCCAAGAAGGCGAATATCTCTCCGGCGTTCACCTGGAAGTCTATACCGTCGACTGCTCTCACGTCCCCAGGAAAGACCTTGGTGAGAGCCTTCGTTTCTATGACGCTCATGAGCCTCCTTTGCCGCGTTAGCGCAAATGGGACAGGACGGTCCTCGCATCCTATTCTATTTCTTGCCGACGACGGTGTCGATTTCTTTCCGCGCCCGAACCTGCGCGGCTCGCGCTCAGAGAAGCGCAGGAGAGGCTCCTGCCGGGGGCTGATCCAGTTGAACGTGATGATGCCGCAGGATGCTGCCGGGGGTTTGGAGGTGTCTCCAACTCTCTTCATCTGCCAAACTGAGCGATTCGGCTCACCACGTCTAGCCAATTGGGACTTCCCGAAGCCCATTATGCAGCGCACAATAGGGAAGTCGTCAGCTCACTCGAACAGCAGAGGCGAAGAAACCAAAGAGAGTCTCTTGATACCCGGACGGGCAGCGTTCGACAAACGAGACCACGGGTGTCTGCCGCCAAAGGTATCCGCGAGAGACTGCGCAAGTGGCGTGACACATCTCACGACGCAAGGAGAGAAGCCGGTGAATCGGGAATCCGGGCCAGACTGGACAGCAAGATGAAGTACGCTACGTCATCACACCACGCCATTATCCTCAACTTCAACTGCTACACGTACATGCTTCTGAGGCTGGGATTCGAGAAGGTGGCTGACAAGGTGCCGTTGGTCAGGATTGCCGAGAAGCGCTTCAACAGCCTGGCGCTCCGTCTGGCCAAGACCACGTCGAACCCGGACCTGCTGGGGCCCCATCTCTTTGACGCCGTCGAGCTGCACCTCACCGACCCCCGGCTGTTCTACGACCGGTTCGAATGGAAGATAAACGACAGAATGGTGAAGAGTATACTAGTGCCGATCGCCTCTTTTCACGCACATATTGAGAAGAGCCCTCTGCTGTCCAGGTACACGTTCAACCTTTGTGATGTCTCGCCGCGCATGAGGAAGGCCATAAGAGGCCAACTTGAAGCGGCGTACCGGATTGCGGAAGCGCACCCCAAGTCGGTGGTAACCGACAACCCGGTCATTGTCTTTCACGCTGGCATCGCCAGGGATGATGGAGACCGGGAGGCAGCGCTTCTCAGGCTGAGAGAGAACCTGGAGTACTTGGCGGACACCAACAAGCGCCTCTACGAGGATTATGGCCATGATCGGAAGATCATCCCGACTATTGAGAACAGCCCCCATGAGGGGACGTGGCTTTGCCAGACGCTCGATGACTGCGGGCGGGCCATAAGGGGTTTCTCGGACGAGGTCAAGCTCACCCTGGACTACGGCCATGCGATGACCGTAAGGGGAGGGCGGAACGCCCTGTTGCAGCAGCTAACGAACAAGGGCATCGGCGAGAACATAGTCAGCCTGCACATGCACCACTCCCCCGAGGTCAACCAGGAGGCGCAGCACGTCCACGCTCCCCTCTCCACCATCCCGAGGGCTAATCTCCAGGTGCTGGCAGGGGATCTGAAGGAGATTGTGCACAGCACGGCTATCAGGAAACAGGGTTATGTTACCATGGAGGTCCCCTCCGGGGACCCTCTGGACTACATGCCCTGGCTGAGACGCAAGAAGAGATCGGCGGCGTTGGTCAACCGGTTTCTGGACGGCACACGCCTGTTCGAGTTCCGAGACTTCCAGGGCACCATGAAAGACCAGTTGGCCAGTCTGGCGCTATTGAAAGACATGTTGGACGACAGCGTCCTTGACAGTGCTGAACCTTGGGCCTACCGCGGCAGCAACTAGCGCGTCGTGACACCCACGCCGACTAAGGCATTTCCGATAGCGTGGTCAGTTGCGCATCCCCTCTAGCCACCCTACACCTGGATTCCCGCCTCCGCGGGAATGACAGAAGAGCTACGGGAGAAGCCCTTGCCGGGAGTCGAAAGGCGTTGCGTATCAAGGCAAGCCCTGCTTCGCCCGTGTCACCCATCAGGGCGTGGAGAGGGGCAGAGACCCTCCGCGTTTCTCCTATTCCCCAAGAATGGGGGCCAGAGGGTTGACAGAGGGAATCTCTACCACCGCATCACGGTGGCGCCCCAGGTGAAGCCAGCGCCGAAGGCCGCGAACACGATGAGACTGCCTTCCTTGATCAGGCCCTGCTCCAGCGCTTCGCTCAGGCAAATGGGCAGCGTCGCCGCCGTGGTGTTCCCATACCGCTGGATGTTGCTGTAGAACTTCTCTTCCGGCACTCCCAGCTTGGCTGCGGCAAACTGGTTGATGCGGAGATTAGCCTGATGCGGGATAAACAGGTCAACATCCTCCACCTTGAGATTGTTCGCCTTCAAAGCTTCCTCGATCACTTCCGGCATCTTGGTCACCGCCACCCGGAAGACTTCCTTGCCCTGCATCTTGGGCCACTGGGAGCCCCTGTCCAGCATCTCGTGTGTCAGGCACGGCTTCTTGCTGATGTCGAACATCTCTACTTTGAGCATGTCCGCAAACCTTCCATCCGCATGAAGGTGGTTGGAGAGAATGCCCCTAGATGGGTCCTCCGAGGGTCCCACAATCACGGCACCGGCGCCATCGGCGAAAATCACTGACACGTCGCGCCCTTCGTCGGTGAAATTCAGATCGCTGGACTGAACCTCGGCACCAACGACGAGGATTCTCTTGTACATGCCGATCCTGACAAAGGCATCGGCGGCAGCCAGGCTGTAGATGAAGCCGGTGCACTGGTTTCTGATGTCCATGGCGCCTATGTCAGCCAGGCCCATCTTGGCCTGAAGATAACACCCGTTGCCGGGGAACTGGTGATCCGGACTCAGCGTGGCAAAGATGATGAAGTCCAGATCCTCGGCCTTCATTCCGGCGCTCTTGATGGCTTCGTTGGAGGCCTTGAGGGCCAGGTCAGAGCAGTAGACCCCCTCATCCGCGAAACGCCTCTCTACAATGCCGGTGCGCTTCTGAATCCACTCGTCGCTCGTGTTGAACATCTTGGCCAGGTCGAAGTTAGTGACGCGCCTCTCCGGCAGGTATCTTCCCACTCCGAGTATCCGCGATCTAATCATGCCAACAGCCCTCCATATGCGCAGTCTTTGGCCACAAGCGGCCGATGAAACCCCCTCAAAGAACCGGGGAACGAATCGAGCAAGAGTCTACCAATGTCGTCGCTCGCGGTCAAGGTTGACCCCACCAGCCGGTTGACTCCAGACGATCCGCTGTAATAGAGTGGACTGGACACTCGGGGGACAAAAAGGGGGATTTGAGGGACACCCTCGGACTCCCGCCAGCCTCCCGCTGCACCGTGTCGTAGGAGCGCATTGCGATGCGCTCAGGATACCCCGAATCCCAGGCAGACCTCTGTAGGGGCAGGCCCTTTGTGCCTGCCTTTCTCGTTCCAACCCACTGAATCCACATCCCGCCTGAGGCGGATCTTCGATCTCGGGGGTAGAGAGAAGGGGAAGCCGGGGGACACCCCCGGACTCCCGTCACGAGGTATCCTCTTGCCTGCGCAGTGGTGATGATACCGTGAGGCCGACAACCTGCGTTGAGACACAGCGGTGAACCGGATGCCTTACTCTCTAGGAACAGCAGCCGGGGCCATGAGGACTCACCAAGGGGCGCTGACTAATACGAGATTCGAGGGGTAAGATGGCATCGAAACGACGTGAGGTACACCTGCAGACCGCTGTTGTGTCTGATTGCCGCCACCATTGGATAATCGACTCCTCCCAGCAGCTTGAGAGTAAGGGACGTTGCCGGTTGTGCGGCGAAGAGAGGACTTTTCAGAACAAGATGTCCCCCCAGAACAAGAAGCCAGCTGCTGCCGACGAGACAGCGCTGCTCGATGGCGCCGACTTCCCGGGTGACTCAAGCAGTGAGCCAACCTAGCCCGGCCAATTGGCGTTCGAGATTCTGTGCCCCTGCCGGGCAATCTTAGGTCCCACTGTAAGCCCGACGGCTCCTCGTTCTTCAGAATCGCCTTGACCCACTCTCACATCCGGGAACCGGATTCTCACCATGTCTGGCTTCCTCCGCCTGACCGAAGCCAGACAAAGAAGAAAGCCCATCTGGGCAGGTGGGCTTCTCTTGTCTAGAGCGGGGGGTGTCCTCTCTAGAGCATCTCCAGTCTACTGAATGAGACCCGGACATGGATTGGAATTGAATTAGAGTTTCCTTGGAAAACGATGAGAAACGGTGAGTCGCCTAGCCCCCGTGTTCGAATTGGTTTGCCCAGCCGAGAGTCGCACCATAGACTGGAGCCATGGAGGTGCGAAGATGTCCCGAACACTCAAGACCATAGCAGTTGTAGTCGCCATCGTCGCCGGGCTAACCCTGGTTGTCAGTGGAACGATCTATGCCTTCGGAGGGAACTACTGTGGCTCCGGAGACTCAAGATGTGCTCAGCAGCGTCAGGCGGGCTGCATTGACTCTGGCCAATGCACGGGTCCCGGCGACTGCACCGGGACGCCACGCTGCAACACGGGCAGCTAGTCCTGATGTTTCCGGGAACTGCCCGCCTCCGTGATTGTCCCTTGACTGGATACGCGCAACGGCGCAAGGATAGCTGCCTGTTCTCATACCCCGTCGTATTGAGTCAGAGCCGATCCGTGCGCTACGATCAGGTTGACTGTGGATTGATGCTTGTGCTATTGTCTGAACCGACTGCCATACGTGTATTGCCGGTTGAAGAGCTCAGGCCACGGGGGCTGAGCTTGATTTGCTGAGGGGGCATTGAGCAGGTATCCGCCATTCGAGTTTGGCCTCGGGTGGTGTGGTTTTCAATAGCCGCAGGGCCTCGCCTTCGGTGCCCTGCTCAAGGAGGGACAGCGATGGATTTTGCTGACGGGGTAGTCAAAGCCGCGTGGGACAGGCAAGGTGGTCGATGCGCCAAGTGCGGGAGGTGGCTGGTCTGGGCACAAAGAGGCAGGGAATCCATAACTGGAGCCTGGCAGCCGCATCACAGGGACCCCGGGAATCAGGACAAGCGCAACGCCCTGGCGAACTGCATCATCTTTTGTTCGGGTATGGCCGATTGCCATTTCAATGAAGGACATGGCGGGGTCAACTGGAGTCATCATGCCTCCCTGGATGACTCGACGCTCCTCTTCCTCCACACGGGAGAGGAGCAGGCCGAGAAGACCCCGAAAGCCCCGGCCGAAGAGAAGGGAAGCCTGATCGCGGCCTTCTTCGGAATGGGTCAAGCTCCGGCGAAAGGAAGAAGTGGATCCCAGAAGCGAAAACCCAAGCGGGGTCCTCACGGACGTGCCCGGGCGAATGGCAAGAAGGGGGATGCCGACGAACTGGGTGTTGCCTCCGATCTGTGACGTGTCTCCTGCAGGGCAAACCCGATGAGCAGTCCCGCGATCGGAATCAGAACCACCGTCACTGCCTGTGCAACGTAATCGTCCAGGTTACGCTGCTCGACCTGTGCTCGACAGTGAGAGTTCCATTGGAGTATGTACCGGTCATGGGAAACGTTGTGCCGTCCCCCGTGCGGGCTTCGCCGTGGAAGGATTCATTCTCGTCGATCTTGCCGAATAGAACGGGGCCAAGGACGTCGCCAGCGCTGTCGATCTGTATTTCAGGCGTTGCGCTGGTGCCGCATTCGGGAGAACCACCCAATACGGAGGCTATGCAGAAGGTCGAAGTCCCAGCATAAGTGCCACTCATGCCACTGGCCGAACCACCGGAGCCAGTGCCGAGCCTCGGCCAAAAGTAGTACACGAGAACAAATACCATGACGATCATGATGAAGACGAGCAGCACTCTTTGCCCTGCGGGAACCGGTCGATCTGGGCCCTTCTTCGCAGAGCGAAACAGCGACGCCCGTTTGGCGATGGCGGGCGAAGCAGAAACGGCCGGTTCTACGTCCGTCCCCTGTCCAGCCTGGTTTTGTGGGGTATCCCGGCGATCGTCGCCCTCCGTCTCTTCCGTTTCGGGTTCCACGATCACCGTGATGCTGTCATTGCTCGTCTTGAACGTTCCCTCTGTCGAACCTCTAACGGTGAACAGGTAGCTGCCCGGAGCAGTGCCCGGGGGTATCGTGATCTCCAGATTGGCCCCTCCCCCGGAGGGCACCGGCGAAGGGTAGACCCTGGCGCTCAATCCTGCCGACCTCCAGTCACTTGTACTGAGCGTGATATTGCGCGGCTGTCCCTTGAGCGTCCCTACCATTACAGGAACGGATATTGGCTGTCCCGCCTTGACAGTCATGGTATGAGTAGACAGGCGCACACTGAAATCGAAATCGGACTGTGAAACGAAATTGGCCATGACAGGCACCTCCCAATCCCAACTCCATAGTACCGTCAATGAACCGGCGGCTCAGCCAGAGCCCGGTCAGTCTGCGTAATCGGGCAGACATCGCGCGCACCACGGTCGCGCCTGGCTTCAATCTACCAGCGGCGTCCCTCCTGGGGGTTTCGCTGCAGGTCTCCGACATCACAAATACTTCTCGCTTGCCGCGTCAGCCGCCATGTCGTCTCGAAACCCTGCCCGTGGCCGGGGCGGCTCCAGCTTGGCGACACGGGTGGTTCACCAGGGCCCGATCTTTTGGATTGGGGGTTGTTTCTGTGGCACAATGTGTTGGCCATGGACAAGAGGAATCCCAGAATAGCCAGGGAAAGCAGGACCGTCGCGGTCATGATAGGCCTTCACTGCCGCGGCCAACACGGAAGTGGTCGGCTCTGCGACGAGTGCGGCGAGCTACTGGCCTATGCCAACGAGCGTCTTGAGGAATGCCCTTTCCAGGAGGGGAAGACGACTTGCGCCAAGTGCCCTGTGCACTGCTTCCAGCCTGCCATGAGAGACAAGATAAAGGCCGTGATGCGGTATTCCGGGCCCCGCATGCTCCGCACCCACCCGATCCTGGCAATGCGTCACTTCCTGGACCGGTCCAGGAAGAAGCCTGTTCGTCCTCAGCGGAACGGCCCAGGTGTCGGTCTTGAGTGAACTCAGCCCGTCACCCGGATTGGATGCAGGTGGGTACCGGTTTGTTGCCTATTGACTACCCCCTTCTGGTGCGCTATAGTCGGCCTAACTATGAAGAAGCTGGGATTCCTTTTAGTCGTACTTGGGCTTGTGGCCCTGGTGTACCTCCTGGATCTGCTAGCATTCCAGTATCTTGGGCTGGACAGCCACATAAGCGGGTGGTGGCGCGTCGTCACTAATGTCTGTTTCGCACTGGTGGTCGTACTGCTCATACTGGTCGTGCCGGCAATGAGGCTAGCCAGAAAGAGGTAGCCAGAGTCCGCATTCCCTACCCGTCCTTGTGGCCGTTCCGTCACGTCGTTGGATTGGCACCAGCCTGCACGCACCTGATGACGTTCAGATCACGGAACGCACAGATGGCACCGATTCGTTCGATCGCCAGAATTGTGATATAATAGCTACTGACAACTGAATACGAGTTATACAGAGTCCACGGGTTTCCGCTCAACGGTTACAGCACTAGACTAGACAAGAATGGGCCGAATTGAGCACTCAAGCGGACTCTTTTTATTTGG
>DAIQQD010000123.1:3612-6514 GCA_036787015.1 Chloroflexota bacterium | reverse complement strand
ATGTATCCACACTACATTGAAGAGAGCGTTCGCAAGGTAGAAGCCACCCGGGAGGCCCGCCTCAAGGAGACCCTCCCCCGCCTGAGCGTGGATGCCAAGACCCCGCTCCTGCAGAAATTCCATCCGGACTATGTGGCGGGCACGATGCGCCCGCTGGCCATAGGCCCCAACAAGGGAGACTCCACCCCCAATGAGATCGCCGATCTGCTCGAGGGCAACAGCCGGATCGACCCGGACAAGATAGACCTCAGCAGAGTCGACTTCGACGTCGATGTGCTGGTTATCGGCGGCGGCGGGGCCGGCGCCAGCGCCGCGCTACTGGCGCAGGAGAATGGCGCCAATGTCCTGCTGGCCACCAAGCTGCGCCTGGGTGACTGCAATACCGTGGGCGCTCAGGCCGGTACCCAGGCCGCCGACCGGCCTCAGGATTCTCCGGCCACCCACTACCTCGATACGGTGGGCGGGGGCCACTTCCACAATATTCCAGAACTGGTCGAGGCCCTGGTCAAAGACGCCCCATCGGTCATCAAGTGGCTCGAGGGCCTCGGAGTCAACTGGGACAAGAATCCTGACGGCTCCATGCATGAGCTCTCCGGCGGCGGCGCTTCCAGGCTGCGGCTGCACTCCGCCAAGGACTACACCGGCCTGGAGGAGATGCGCGTTCTGCGGGACGAACTCCGCAACAGGCGCATCAATTATGTCGAGTTCTCGCCCACCATAGAGTTGCTAACCGACGACAAGGGGCATGTCGCCGGGGCGGTGCTGGTCAATATGGAAACCAACGAGCTGACCATCGTCCGGGCCAAGGCTGTGGTCATGGCCACCGGGGGGATGGGCCGGCTCCACATCCAGGACTTCCCGACCACCAACCACTACGGAGCCACCGCCGACGGACTGGTCCTGGCCTACCGGGCCGGCGCACAACTCATCTTCATGGACACCATGCAGTACCATCCCACCGGCGCCGCGTATCCCATGCAGATCCTCGGCCAATTAGTGACGGAGAAGGTGAGAACGCTGGGCGCGCAACTGGTCAACTCCGACGGCGTCCAGTTCATCATGCCGTTGGAGCCCCGGGACGTTGTGGCCGCGGCCATCATCCGCGAGTGCCGCGAGCGCAAGAAGGGCATAGACACGCCCACGGGGCAAGTGGGCGTTTGGCTTGATTCACCGATGATCGACTTGATACGCGGCAGCGGCACCGTGGCCCGCGAACTGCCGGCCATGGTGCGGCAGTTCGGCCGCTACGGCATCGACATAGCCAAGGAGCCCATGCTCATCTATCCCACCCTGCACTATCAGAACGGCGGCATCAAGATCAACGCCGACGGCGCCACCACGATCCCGGGCCTCTTCGCCGCCGGCGAGTGCGAGGGCGGCGTTCACGGCCGAAACAGGCTCATCGGCAACTCGACCTTGGACATCTTCGTCTTCGGCCGGCGGGCCGGCAGAGCTGCCGCACAGTTCAGCAAGCAGGCGAAACCGGGCACACTGACACTGAACCACGTCCGCCAGTGGCAGAAGGGCCTCAATGAATCGGGGCTGGCCCAGAAGCGCCCCATCTCGCCGCTGCTGCTTCCCGACTATGCCAAGGCGATACCAGACTACATGCCCAGCTACGCCAGAGAGTCACTGAAGCCTTCCTGGATGAAGCTGGCTTAGGGTGAGATCAACATGCCTCAACGTATCCAGGTAGACGTCAAAGAAATCGAGACCGTTCTAAACGAGATCCTGACCACCAAGTTCCCGCCGGTGGCTCGATGCCGGCTCCTTTCCAGCGGGTTCAGCCCGGGCCATGCACTCAATATCGCCGAGAACATCGCCGGTCACAAGGAGTGCCTCGGCTGCGGGAACTGCATCGACATCTGCCCGGCGCTGGCGCGCGAGCCTCACCGCCGCGACAAGACGGAGCAGCGCACCTCCATGGCTCTGGAGACACTCGTGGGTGAGGACTGCGACCTGTGCTACGCCTGTTCGTTGTCTTGTCCCCAGGTGGACACTACGATCAAGCACTACATTGTCAACTGCCGCCTGGTCGAGGTGATGTCGCGCCTGGCACAGCGGATAGGAGACGACCAGGAGCCGGATTTGGACCTGTTCCTGGAAGAAGCCATTGACGCGTATTGATTGCGAGGTTACAGGTGGACTTCGAAATACCTGAAGATCTGAAGATGGTGCAGAGTCTCGTGAGGGACTTTGTTCACGACCAGTTGAAACCGCTCGAAAGGGATATCCTGGGACGGGCCGCCGGGCTCAAGGACGCCAGGGCCTACCTCCCACCGGAGACCGAAGACAGGCTTATGAAGATGGCCACCGACATAGGCCTCTGGGGCCTGGGCGTACCCGAGGACCTGGGCGGCATGGGCCTGAGCACGCTGGGCAACTGCCTGGCAGAGGAGGAGATCGCCCAGACCATAGTCCCCTTCTCCTTCGGTGACGTCACCCCTATTCTCTTCGAGTGCAACGCGGAACAGAAGGAGAGGTACTTCCTGCCTCATTTCCACCGCCAAAGACAGGCCTACATCGCCCTGCTTGAGCCGCAGGACCAAACCGGCTTCCCCAACATGCGAGCGAGGGCTGTAAAGGCCAACGGCAACTTTGTCATCAGTGGCAGGAAGATGTCATTCTCGAGGCCCGGCGAGGACTACTTCGCTATCGTCTTCGCCGCCATCGGCGACGACGGCAAAGGGCCAACCTGCTTCCTCGTAGACAAAGATTCGCCCGGCTTCACCGTTGCCGGCGTCGAAGACACAGTGGGCTGGCGAACCCAGATCAAGGCGCCGCTATCTCTGACATTTGCCGACTGCAGAGTGCCGGCGCAGAACATCCTGGGACAACCGGGGCAAGCCTTTCATCTGGGGAAGAAATGGCTTCCAGCCAGGCGTTTGGTCAGAGGCGCCAG